>NZ_JAUBVE010000023.1:0-8476 GCF_036705715.1 Microcoleus sp. AT3-D2
TGGCTTAGGCTGTCAGCCGAATCTTGCTCCACACCTTGTTCATTTTGTCAACCTTGCTAATTGATGACACGCCCTAGTACATTAGAATTTAAACAAAACGTTAAATTATTTTTCGAGGATTACCACGAAATCCTCAATCATCACATCAAAAGTTCGAGCCAGCTTGTGGACTGCTGCAAAGTCAACCATTGCCATCCCCTGAGAACGGGCATAATTGCTAATCGTACTGTAGCCCACGCCCGATCGCTCCGCAACCTCCTTGAGCGTCCATCCCTTCTCGGCCGCCAACTCTCGAACCCGCAATCTGACTAAGCCTTTGCTCATATTCACTATTTACAAAATTTTGGATTTAGTATAATATATCAAAAAGCGATCGCCCCGGTCATTCGATTTTAGATTTTAGATTTTAGATTTTAGATTGACTCTAAAGATGAATCTTGGAGCTTGAACGTTGGTCGAAAATTTTGCGCCTCTCATGGCAGAAGTCGGGGCTTGTCTCCGTTTTGCGGCGGAGTCAACGAAACTAAAGACGATCGCCAGCTAAAATTAATTCCGACAGATTATTTCTGTCGATCGCACTTAGCAGAGATAGATTTACCTACTACCACCAGATGCAACTACAATGATATCAAAAAATCAGCTAAGATCATCAGCGATCGGCGCATCAAAAATTATTCACAAATCGTCGATCGTCAATCCGCGATCGAGATTTGTCACCGAAGAAACAGTAGCACTTCTGTTCAACATATCACCCGAACAGGTATACCGGATCGATTGCTGCCACAACGTGGTGTACGTTCATGCCAAAGGCCTCAGTCGATTTGTCAGCTACGCCGATTTTCCGCCAATATTAGAAGTAAAATCGCCTTGTGCTCAAGATTTTGTCGCATGGTACAAACGCTGGAAACGGACACAAGCACCAGATTTTTGGACTAAATTCTATACGTACAACTTTAAAACGGCTGTTTCAGTTGACAGCTTGCTTGAGTGGGGTAAATTAGTCGGTACAGTGAAATCGGTAATTTCTCCCTCAGCGCTGCAACAGCTACGAGATGTTTACGCTCAAGAAAAAGCATTGATGGAAAATTTTTAAAGCAGTCGGGGCGAGTAAACCCGCGCTTGTTGATCACCAGCAAGATAAATGTAAGGTGCGCTTCGGCGCACCCTACGAAATAGAGATTCTACTCAAAACTCTTCTTTACCTTCCAATTCCCACATATTGGAAACCAGCCGCTTCTAAAAGTTTCTTGTCTAAGAAATTGCGGCCATCAATCATCACCGGATGATTCATCAACTTCGCCATTTTATCGTAATCTAAATTGCGAAACTGTTCCCAGTCTGTCACCAGCACCAAAGCATCGCAACCGTCTGCCAACCTTTCCGGGTCAGTTTCTACCAAAACTCCCGACAAACCGTGACGCATCCCAGTTTGAGAAACAATCGGATCGTAAGCTTTAACTTTCGCTCCCAATCGGTTCAAACTCTCGATTAAATTTAGCGAAGGAGCATCCCGCAAATCGTCAGTATCCGGCTTGAAAGTTAAACCCAAAAGTCCGACTGTTTTACCTTTGAGAATCTTCAAAACTTGTTGCAATTTTTCAATAGCAATCAACCGCTGGCGTTCGTTTACTTCCACTGCCGCTTTCAGCAAATGCGCCTCGTAGCCGTAATCCTCAGCAGTGTGAACTAAAGCTGAGACATCTTTGGGGAAACAAGAACCGCCCCAACCAATGCCAGCTTGCAGAAACTTGTTGCCAATCCGTGAATCTAAACCGATACCTCGGGCAACTTGACTAACATCTGCACCGACGCGATCGCAAATATTAGCAACTTCATTAATAAAGCTAATCTTCGTAGCCAAAAAAGCATTAGCTGCGTACTTAATCATCTCCGCTGAACTGATATCAGTCATCACCACAGGAACCTCTGGCAAAGACGGATTTTCTGCAAACTTGCGATCGACAATCGGCCGGTATAACTGTAGCATCATATCCATAGCCCGCCGAGAGTTGCTGCCGAGAACAATGCGATCGGGATTAAAAGTATCGAAAACAGCACAGCCCTCCCGCAAAAACTCAGGGTTACTAACCACATCAAATTGAACACCAGTTTTTGCTGCCACTTCCTCACCAGTAGCGCCATCACCGCTTTGAGGTTTTTGACGTTCTGCTAAACCGTCTAGTACAATTCTTCGCACCCAATCTCCCGAACCGATGGGCACTGTCGATTTGTTTACGATTACTTTGTAATCGCCGTCAAGGTGAGCTCCAATTCCACGAGCAACCGCTTCCACGTAGCGAGTATCGCTTTCCCCAGTAGGCAAAGGAGGCGTCCCCACGGCAATAAACAAAATGTCCCCGTGAGCCACTCCTGCTGCTAAATCTGAAGTAAATTCTAGATTGCCAGACGCAGATGCAGAGGACATTAATTCAGACAGTCCAGGTTCAAAAATAGGCGACTGTCCAGACTTCATTAATTTAACTTTTTCTTCGTTGTTGTCTACGCAAATCACGTGGTGGCCGATGTGGGCCAAACAAGTGCCGGTGACTAAGCCAACATATCCTGTACCGATGACGCAAACCTGCATAGAAATCTCCTCAAAGTTAGTAAAAAAATCAGATGGCAATCGGGAATTGGGAATCGGGAATTGGGAATTGGGAATTGGGAATAAGGAAGATTTTTCCCCTCCCCCACTCTCCCAGTCTCCCCCTCTCCCAGTCTCTACTTTTGGTTTCCCTCAATGCGATCGCGAAAATCCTTTATAGTCAACTCTAAACCTTGATCCAGCGGTACAGTTGGCTCCCACCCCAACCAATTTTTAGCACGAGTAATATCCGGTTGTCTCTGTTTTGGATCGTCTTCCGGCAGCGGTTTAAAGATAATTTCTGCCCCTGGATTAATCGTGTTTTGAATTTTTTGTGCCAGTTCCAATATAGTGTATTCGCCGGGATTTCCCAGATTCATCGGCCCGATTTGGTCGCTATTCATCAAACGAATGAATCCTTCCACCAAATCAGAAACGTAGCAAAAACTACGTGTTTGGGAACCGTCGCCGTATACAGTCAGTGGTTGATTCCGCAAAGCTTGAGCAATAAAATTGCTCACTACTCTGCCGTCATTTTCCAACATCCGGGGGCCGTAGGTATTGAAAATTCGGACAACTCGAATGTCTACCCCATTTTGACGGTGGTAATCAAAAGATAAGGTTTCAGCTACTCGCTTCCCTTCGTCATAACACGATCTGATCCCGATACAATTAACGTTGCCACGATAATCTTCTGTTTGTGGATGTACGTCAGGATCTCCGTACACTTCGGAAGTGGAAGCGAGAAAAAATCTTGCTTTTACCCGTTTTGCCAATCCCAACATATTCATCGTGCCGATGACGTTTGTTTTAATTGTCTTGACAGGGTTGTACTGATAGTGTATGGGGGAAGCGGGACAAGCCAGATGGTAAATCTGATCTACCTCTAACCGAATCGGTTCCGTGATGTCGTGGCGGATCAGCTCAAAATACGGGTTGTCGAGCCATTTGAGGATATTGCGTTTAGTCCCGGTGTAAAAATTATCCAGGCAGACTACCTCATGTCCTTGGGCCATTAAGCGATCGATTAGGTGGGAACCGAGGAAACCCGCACCGCCTGTGACTAAAATTCTCATTGTGGAAACTGCCGTTCTGTTTAGGGGTAGGACTGGGGTACAAAAATTCAGTCGCTAGAATGAAACTTTCTAATAGAATAACAAAATTGCGATCGACAATGTAAAGACTTATGCGTCACTTTTATAGAATCTTTAATTAACTTAGCATTCTCAAATACTTTGAACAAAGTGCTATAATTCGCAAATGTCGGTAGCAATTTTTATTTAAGCTTTAATATTTCCGAAAAAACACTCTTGACATTAGTTCTGTTATTTGTTAATGGTTATTGGTTATTTGATGACTTCGGTCTCAGGTTGGCCGATGCCCTAGGGGATAGCTGCGCTTCACGGGCTTATTTGAAAAAACCAGGGTCGATTTATCTGAAAAGCAATATGAGAGAAATTATGTCGATTTCGGGAAGAGAATTTCTGCTACTTTCAACCCTGGGTTGCACCCGTTGAATTGGGATTTCTGGAGATTGCAGCCAGAAGTAAATCCGGTTGATTGTGTAGCCTTTAGTTTTACAGTTGCTCAAGAATCGAGCAAAGTTACGAGCTGCTAAAGTTGTCTCGAAAGCGAAATCAGTGCCAGAGTCTGATAAAGTTCGCAATCTTTGTATCATTAAGTGTCCTGCGAGGATGGCGACTGACTCTGGATTGAATTAGGACATCCCGGCGGCGATCGCATCTGCATTTACATATTCAAAACATTCTAAAAAATAAGGTAATAATCTCAGGAAAACAGTCGTTTTACCTGAACCGTTAGGGCCGCCAATAATGTAAATATTTGGCATAATTGCGCTTCAACTTTTACTCATAGTCTTCTAGCTCAAATTCAATATATAGCAAAACCATTTGATTTGTAAACAATGGATTCAATCATCACAAACGTTTCAGGTGGTTCTACATTCACGACTCAAATAGACTTGCTATAGAGGTTATGGTGTGGCTTGAACACAATCGCTTAATTGGGTTTTGTTAACGATCGAATTTTGATTGATAGCTTACGTTCGGTCAGACATTCTGCACGATTAACCTGCAATAAACGCACAGTGACTCGACAGATCGCAGTTAGAGGTTCGATTGTACCACTTTCAGTTTGAAGTTGAAAATGGTCTTCCCAGCTATCTTTTCGAGGGTTGTAAAGTCGAACCACTTCATCCGTTTCTGGATCGATCGAGGCAATGTTGCTGCCTTTATTTTTGTTACAAATTGAGCAAGACAAAGCCAGATTATTTTCTACTGTTTCGCCACTGTGTTTTTCTGCAATGATATGGTCTATTTGATGAGATGAGAGGGCTAGTGTTTCTGGGATTAAACAATATTCGCAGTATCCGTTGGCGCGATCGCATACCATTCGTCGCAGACTAGCTGAAACTTAGGTTTTACTCATGCAGCCTCGCTCAGTTTCAGCAGGGCTTGCGCTTTGGCAATGCGTACTAAATGTTCGACAAATTCGTATTGTTGCCACAGGCGCTGCTCGATCGGCGTGAGTCCTTCCGTGCGGTTTTTCTCTAATAAAGTATCGATTTCAGCTTGAAGATCGACGGATAAACGCAGGGCTAATATTTCTTGTGGCGAGGGTAAACTTGCTATAAATTCTAATATCTTCGTGAGTCCAGAAAATCCGCTTGAAGGATTGGCTTCGACTTCCCTCAATCCCAGCATCAAAATCTGTGGTAACTCATCTTTGAGAGTATCTAGCCGCAGTGCTAGTTCGTCGGGAATTTGAAGGGTAATTGTTGCCATTTTTTTACTCACTGACGCTCTAACCTAATCCTAGCACAATAGACGAGGGGAATTATAATTATATAGTGTCATTATTGGATAGCGGTGGAATCTCAGCAGCAGTTATAGTCACGATTTTACCATCACGCCAGATACTAATTGATTGTCCTAGTCTGCGGTGTTTTTCAATTGCTTCGGCAATTGCTACTTTCACACCTGCATCAATTTTTTCCTATAACTTAAGGAGTTATTCTTCAGTCATTTGATTCCTAACCTATGCTCCATTTTCTTCAAAAAAAGCTTCTAAATCCCGATCGCCTCTGATAATTCTCATAATTTCAATTCCATCGTTCGCGATGCGGTAAAAGATAATGTAGTTTTGCACAGGAATACCGCGCAAGTAGGGGCGAAGTTGACTATAAGTGCGTCCCATCAGAGGAAATTGTGTCAACTAGCGGCATTTTTTAGTGAATTCATCGATGAATCGTTCGCCTGCTTCAACGTTGCGTGCGACGAAATAGTCTGCGATTTCGTCAAGGTCGCGAATAGCTTCAGGTGAGATGATATATTGGCTCATCAGCGATTATACCGATCGAGCTTTGTGAAATTTGGCTCTAATTTGAGCTATCGCCGTTTCACCATCCACTCCTTCACCGCGATCGAGTTGTGTGGCGGCGATGTCGATTTTGGCGCAAACTTCTTCTACCCAGCGATTGTATCGATCGCGTTTTTCCAGCAGCCGTAGCGCGTCAGCAATGATTTCGGTAACGTTGGTATAGCGCCCGCTAGCGAGTTGGGCTTGGATGAGTTGTTCTTGTTCAGGGGTGAGGGTGATACTCATAGGTAAAGATCGGCTGGCTATTGTTTTATTGCAGTTTGGGGGGATTGCACGTTTGTCTCTATTCTATTCTAATCTATGACTGATGCGTTACGTTGCACTAGCAATACCTACTACTATTTATCGATCGCAATCGCTAGTTCGTCGCGAATTTGAATGGTAATTCTTGCTATTGTTTTTAGTCACTGATGCTCTCTTGGAATCCTAGCACAATTGAAGCGCGATCGCCCTTTTGTGAGAAATGCAGTGTGCGATCTCGCCCCGCGCGATCGGGTAAAGGTGCGATCGCGCTTCCTGATTTTAGTCGCTTCACCCTACCAATCTGTTGAATAGCAGCAAAATTTTAGTTACCGTTGTTATCGTTGATGTCTAGATTTTGTATTGGCAGTTCTGAAGGTAGCGGTACAGTTATTTGTAGGAAAACATCAATTGTTATTTGATTGTTCTCAAAACTTATATTAGTTACATTAACTTTACTATTTTCTGATAAACCGTTTTGAAGAGGTAATTTAGCAGGGGGCTTAGTTTTATATCCAGCATCCTCAAGCCATTCAGCAATATTTCTCCAGTTTTCTATTTTTTCAATGCCTTTACCCACAAAGGCTTTAACGTATTTATAAATAGTGGCACACAGGTCAGTTTCAACTCCCTTGGGATTTTTTCGCAGCTTTTCGGCGATTTCAGCGGGACTGTAGCCACAAAGCAACCCCCGCAGATGCAGCTTTTCTACGGGGGTGAGAGGCTTTCCCTTAACGGCGGCCAAGTCCGAGTACAGAGTTTTTAAGTCCCAGCGGCTTTCGGCTTCGACGAAGCAATTGTTTGTGGATGCCATAGATGGGTGTCTCTAAATTTCCTGATGGAATTATAACATAACTCCTGATGAGTGTCAGGTTATTGCCAGACTCAGCTAGCGTATGATAAGTGAATGCTAAAGCGCAAGTAATGAAATTTAAAAGTCAAAACCTTTGTGGGATGGCTTTTTAGCCGTGACTGACTACAGTTAGCGACCCGACAGGGGAGTAAGGCTGAACTTTGGTAAGTTTCTCGCTTTGACTCTAGTTTCGGCCACTGCCAGTAATTTTTTTAATTTATTTTCTGGGATTTTGCATAATTTTCTGGATTTGCCCCTGATAAATAAATGGGAGGCTGCAATGCGCCTTCTGCAGACTGAGTTCTTTGTGAGTGCGATCGCGACGAAAGCTTTGCTATGCAAGAGTTTTGTTTAGATAGCAAATCCCTGACTTCGCATAACTTTAGGGCGATCGCAGGATCTAAAAATACAGGCTAGCAAGTCATTTTTTCAGAGATGGAGAAAGACTTGTAGCTCGAATAGGGATAAATCTAGTATTCACACTGAGATTGCAACATGAACATTAATGGAACGTTGGCTGACGATACTCTCAATGGCACCCCCGATGCAGATTTAATATTTGGACAACAAGGCTCTGACTTAGTGTTTGGCCGTGATGGAGACGACTTAATCTACGGCCAGCAAGGAGATGACAAGCTATACGGTAATGAAGGTAATGATACCGTCTACGGTGGCAAAGGTAATGATACAGTTTACGGCGGCAAAGGTGACGATCGGCTATTTGCTAATGCTGGAGATAACTTGATATACGGCAACGAAGGCGAGGATACAGTTAATGGCGGAATAGATAACGATACAGTTTACGGTGGTAAAGGTAATGACAGCTTGTTTGGCAACTTCGGGAATGACATTCTCTATGGAGATAAGGGAGCAGATACATTAACTGGGGGGAATGGTAACGACACTTTTTTTATTGGTAAAAATACTGGGGGTTCTGAGCTTTCGGATGCCGATTTGATTGTTGATTATACAGAGGGTGAGGATGTAATTAAGTTAACGAACGATCTTGCCTTTGATGACCTCAAGATTTATGTGGGAACAGGGGTTAATGCTGGCTACACGATTATTCAGGATGAGTTAACAAGGCAATATTTGGCAGTTTTGGAGGGTGACGCCAGATTGACTATTGCTGATTCTAGCGGGATTGTGAGTCTGACGCCTGCGCCTTTGCCGACTCCGACGCCTGTGACGACTCCGACGCCTGCACCGACACCTGCACCGACACCTGCGCCGACTCCGACACCTGCGCCGACACCTGCTCCGACGCCTGTGACGACTCCGACACCGGAGCCGAAGCCTTCAATCACCCCAAGTGCAACGACTCCGACACCTGTGACGACTCCGACACCTGTGACGACTCCGACACCTGTGACGACTCCGACACCTGTGACGACTCCGAC
>NZ_JAUBVE010000023.1:8576-82176 GCF_036705715.1 Microcoleus sp. AT3-D2
GCCTGTGACGACTCCGACGCCTGTGACGACTCCGACGCCTGTGACGACTCCGACGCCTGTGACGACTCCGACGCCTGTGACGACTCCGACGCCTGCACCTGTAAAACCGACAGCGTTTGATGAAAAATTCTACTTGGTCAATAATTATGATGTTGCTAAAGCCGTTTTGACTCGTCAAGTGAAAAGTGCTTTGGAACACTACGAGACTGTGGGTAAAGCTCAAGGTCGGGCTAGCGCTCCTTCCCAGGTAAGCACTTTCAACATTACATTCGACTATCGGTTTGATACTGATGGGTTCTTCAATGACCCCAACCGCAAAGCTACTTTGGAAGCAGCAGCAGACTACTGGGAATCTGTCATCCTAGACGAGTTTCCTAATATTGCCACTGGTACCGAGTTTTGGGTACCAAATCCTCAAACTTCAAAATTGGAAAAGGTCGTTTTAGATAACGAAATCGACGATGTGTTGGTATTTGTCGGGGCTCGACCTATCAGGACTTTCGCGGTTGGAGTAACAAACAGTTCTGGTGCTGGTTATAAAGATGAAACCAGTTTTTCGTATGTTTTGCCCGATCGAGTAAATGGAGTCAATTATGAACCTTATTTAGGAAGTATTTCCTTTGGTTCTGATATTGCATATAGTGTTGACAAAACTCCATATGACTACAGCGATACTCCCAGTGAAAATGGTAATGAGGCTAGCCTTTTTATCACTGCCACCCATGAACTGGCTCATGTACTGGGGTTTATGGGGGCACCTATAAATAGTGCCCGAGTTAATGGTACATCTTTTAATGGTGTCAACGCCAAAGCCGTTAATGGAGGCAATCCCATTCCTGTAAGCAGTGCAACAGATATCACTCATCTAAGCAATATTACAACGCCATCAGGTGTATCGTCTCTGATGGGTAGTGGCGGTGCTTCATTTGCATTTATCCCCACAAAAGTTGACTTAGCCATTTTGGCAGATATTGGCTACAAATTTGACGGATTTACCGTTCAAGATTCAACGCCAACCACTGCAACTGAGGGAGATGATAACGTCATTGGCACAGATTTGCCTGATACTCTCAACGGTTTAGGTGGTAACGATCGCATTTACGGTGTCGCTGGCAATGATAGCCTGATTGGAGGTGCTGGGAATGACCTGCTCTATGGTGGTGGAGGTCAGGATACTTTTGTCTTTGGGGTAGCAAACGGTCAAGATGAGATAGGTGATTTAGCGACTGATGACAAGATACAGTTAGCTGCTAGTTTTGGTTTTAGCAGTGGATCTGATGTTTTAGCAGCACCAGGAAACTTCTTTAATGGCCCAAATTCTTTTACTGGAGAGCTTTTTTCTCGGATCACCCTCAGTCCTGGAAATACAATTCAAGTATTCCATAAAGATCCCCTAACTGCCGCAAATTTTATCATCCTCTAGTCTAGTCGTCAGACAAGTTGAGAATTAAAGCGATCGCCCTTAAGCTCCAAAAGTGCGATCGCTCTTTCCATTTACCAAAAGTAATCTTCCATGATTTAATTAAAAGCCAACTATTTTTTACTATAAAATAAAAGGCATTCTCAAAAATTCAAGTGACAAATAACATACCTAAATTACTTCCAGGTGAAAGCACAGTCGGACAGTTTGGCGACTTGAACAAAATCCGCCGTACAGGGGACAACCTTACACCCCACCATATTCCGTCCGATGCTTATATGAAACAAATAGGAATCTCTGGTTACACTAGAAACAAGGGTATTGCTATCTTGATGGAACAACCATATCCAGGAAGGGGTGGCCGTCATCGGCGTACACAATCCTATGGACAAAGACCAGACTTTAGTCTATCACCCCGGCAAGCTCTAGCTCGTGCGGTGTGGGATGTGCGATCGATTTATCGCCAAGATCGGCTGTATACACCACAAATTAGGCGGAATTTACAACAAGTCATCAAACAAAACAAACTGGCATGGTCGGGTAATTTTGAGAAAGTGGGAGAAATAAGATGAACGTTACTCAATTAATAGAAACATTAAATGCTAATAAATTTATGCGCTCTGATGAGGAAGTGATGAGTTTTGAATACGCTTTAGCCGAACTTGCCCTACATCCTAATAGCGAATATTTGCCAGAACTCTATCTGGTTTTAGATGACAGATGCGAACAACATGAAGTCATGTATGGTCTCATTCATTTTCTGGAGTCTTTTGAACTCAAAGACCAGTTGCAGGCGTTTATTGATAGCATAGACCGGATGATTGTTAATGCTAAAGAATGGAAAATGATTCTAATTTATGGAATTCTCAATCAGGATTTAGCCCGGAATTTATATAGCCAGATGTTACATTCTACAGATTCTCAAAATCGGGATTTATGTACGCATTTGCTGCGCGAAATAGCCGCTAATGAATCCCCTCCTTTATCTTCCCATGCTGAGTCAGTTATTTCCAGCGCAACTGCGATCGACATTAATATTGATGAAATTCAGAGGGATTTGTCGAGCTTTCTTAAACTCATCCAAGAGGGGAATATCTTGGTACTCTTGCAAGACGATCGGCCAATAGCCGAAATTAAACCTATCAAATAAAGCCTCTCGCGCAAGTACAGTAGATTGCGATTTACTGTTGGGTGGGGGCGGGTTTGTTAAGATTGTTTGTACTTGTTAGATATTGTTGGTGAACCCGCCCCTACAGAATTTAATCAGATACAATTCTGACTTAAATCGAAATGATTTCACTTCCCTTAATTACAGAACAAACTCGGCTCTACCTGAAAAAAAATTCCCAGAATCAAGGCCAGCTCTTTGCCAATATCTCCCTCACCATTAACCAATTCATACACTCTTTTTTCAGATCCAATGACTCCTACCAAATCCGCAGCCTTTAACTCTCTTTGTTCCATCAAAAACAGCAATATTGAATTAGGAGTAGCTGTGGCTCCCGGTGCATAGTATTCTTGCTCAAATTTTTCAATCAATGCAATCAGCAATTCATATAACTCATCTTCTTCTGGAGTGCGATCGCCCCGGTGCATCAACTCTTCCACCATAGCCAGAGCCTTCTCATTATCCGCTTCATTTCTAATTATTTTCGGCTGATACAGAGACAATAACTCTTTGTATTTATCTGGATTAAAAGTAAGGGTCATTTTTCCATTTCTCCTTATCATACTCAGCATGGGTGAGAATATATTTGATATAAATTAATTTGCTTTCATAATCAATACTAACAATTAATCGATAATTATTACCTTTGATATTAAAAACTATAAACCCTCCAACAGCTTCGGCTTTAGGAAAAACAGATTGTACCTCAATTAAATTAGACCATTTAGCCTTGCTAGCAATTTTAAACCAGTTATCCAAAGCTTCCCCGCAATCAGCATGAGTTTCGCTGTATTCACGCACCCGTCGGTAGCTGATTATGTGCATCTACTATACGCAATTTAAACTAAATTTTAGTTTAGCTCAACCAATTTCTTTGGTCAAGAGCGATCGCCCTTAATCTGCAAAAGGTAGAATAGGCCGGAAAGCCTGTTCCTAGAACCCCATTTGTGGAACAGACCGGAAAGCCTGTTCCTAGAACCGACAAAAAAACAGACTCTTTGTGGAACAGGCATCTTGCCTGTTCCTGACAAAAAGCCACAGAGATTACGAATCTCGATCGAGCTTCAGCACAGCCATAAAAGCCTCCTGCGGCACATCCACAGTACCCACAGACTTCATCCGCTTCTTACCCTTCGCCTGCTTTTGCAGCAACTTCTTCTTCCGCGAAATATCACCGCCGTAACACTTCGCCAACACATCCTTCCGCAAAGCCGGAATGTGTTCCGAAGCAATCACCTTCGCGCCAATTGTCGCTTGAATCGGCACCTTAAATTGATGGCGAGGAATCAACTCCTTGAGTTTTTCCGTCAACCCGCGGCCCACATTGTAAGCCTTATCGCGGTGTACGATCATCGCCAAAGCATCAACCGGATCGCCATTAATTAAAATGTCCATTTTCACTAACGGATTTTCGCGATAACCGATGAGGTGATACTCCATGCTCGCATAACCGCGCGATCGCGATTTCATCTGGTCGAAAAAGTCCGTCACCACCTCCGCCAAAGGCAACTCGTAAACCAGCGTAGTTCGGCCTTGACTCAGATACTTCATATCCATAAAAATGCCCCGCCGACTTTGAGACAGTTCCATCAGCGCGCCCACATAAGTTTCCGGCGACAGCATTTCTACCCGCACATAAGGTTCCTCAATTTTCTCGCGATACTGAGGATCGGGCAAGTGGCTGGGATTGTCAATTGTTAACACTTCTCCTTTAATTGTTGTGATTTGATAAACCACAGAAGGAGCCGTAACAATCAAATCCAAATTGTATTCTCTCTCCAGTCTTTCTTGCACAATTTCCATGTGCAGCAAACCCAAGAAACCGCAGCGGAAACCAAATCCCATCGCACTCGATGTTTCCGGTTCGTAAGAAAGCGCCGCATCGTTGAGTTCGAGTTTTTCTAAAGCTTCCCGCAAATCGGGAAATTGGTCAGCATCGATCGGGAACAAGCCGCAAAAAACCATCGGTTTTGCTTCTGTATAACCCGGCCAAGGCTCCGGTGCAGGCTTTTTGACCAAAGTAATCGTATCGCCGACGCGAGCATCAGCTACTGCTTTAATTGCCGCGCCCAGATAACCCACTTCCCCGGCGTGCAGTTCGTCTACTTGAACTTGAGTCGGTGAAAGGATGCCCAATTCATCGATGACATATTCCTTACCCGAAACCATCAACAAAACTCGATCGCCCTTTTTGACACTTCCGTCCATCACCCGGAAATACACAATTACCCCGCGATAAGGGTCGTAATAACTATCAAAAATTAGCGCCCGCAGCGGTTTGTCAACTGTATCCTGCGGCGGCGGCACCAATTCGACGATCGACTCCAAAATTTCATCTATACCAATTCCTTCCTTAGCCGAAGCCTCAATCGCCCCGCTACAGTCCAGACCGATAATTTCTTCAATTTCCCCTTTTACCCGTTCCGGTTCTGCCCCCGGCAGGTCAATTTTATTTAAAACTGGAATAATTTCCAGATTGTGTCCCAAGGCAAGGTAGACATTTGCCAGGGTTTGTGCTTCCACTCCTTGAGATGCGTCTACCACCAGCAGCGCTCCTTCGCAAGCAGCGAGCGATCGCGACACCTCGTAAGAAAAGTCCACGTGTCCGGGAGTGTCGATCAGATTCAGCACGTACTCCTGACCGTCTTTGGCAGTATAGTTCATCCGAGCCGCTTGCAGCTTGATCGTAATGCCGCGTTCGCGTTCGAGATCCATATTGTCTAAAAACTGCTCCTTCATCTCCCGTGCCTGCACAGTCCCAGTCGCCTGCAACAGGCGATCGGCCAAGGTCGATTTTCCGTGGTCGATGTGAGCAATAATCGAAAAATTACGAATGCGAGATACAGGGACGTTAGTCATGTTTTTTATCGAAGAGCTAATCGGCAAAGGATACTTTTTGTTGTATGATTACACAAGCAAGAGTGGAGTGCTTACTACTTCAACCTCTTACTGGGGATTGAGATGAAACCACAACTGAGGCAAACCTCAAGAGTATCAGTTATTAGCCTTTCAAGTGTCCGACCGAGCCCAGACACCCAAAAGGAAAAAACTTTTCTCTGTCTCATTGTACAGAAAGCTGTTAAGCGGTTGAGGAAAGGTGGGGTGCAAATCAGGGACTGCAAATATCTAGTCCAGTCGGTTGTCATCAAAAGAATTGAAACTTAAGAATTAAAACTAGGATTTTTTAACTATGAGCCAGTCAAGTATACCCCCCCACAGTTCGTCAGAAAAAGTGGAACTATCTATCCATATAGATTCTGAACTCCTAGACCAAATTAAGCACTTGACGAATGACCCCAGCAAAGTCATTGAAACAGCAATCAAGCAGTGGCTCAGAGGCGAGCGTCGCGAAGACGAGCTGGCTCTGAGTTTACGCCGCAACCCCCCAGTCCCGCCGCGTGGTGAATGGAACGACTGAGGTTTCCGGGTACGAGACGGCGCGCGCAAATCTGCTGGCTGTAAAGTTTCTGGCTATGAAATTTCGATCGCGCGAGCGATATCCTGCAGATTTCGCGGCGAAAGCTACAAGTTGTGGGCGAGCGAACTAGGCTAACTCACAACCTCGGAACTTTTCCAGGTGGTGGTTCGCAGCCTCATATTTTGGCGTAATTTTCACACTTGATAGTTAATCGGTGCAGATTCCTAATTTCTCAATCTTAATTTTTATCTTTAAATTACCCAAAACGGCTGAGAACGAATAGTTTTGAGTTTTGAGTTGAGTTCAGAATTAAATAATTAATGTTTTATGAGTTCATTGATGACTCAAAACTCAATAAGAGAAGCCTAAAATTTTTGCTAATTGTGAGTTTTTAGCGATTAATGTTTTAATTAAAAAGCCAACAACTTTTTAATTGATTACTAACTCACAAATTAACAGTATAAGCCCCAAACAATGGGGAGTCTTGAGATATTTATTAAAAACTCAAGACTCCAAAATCCGAACTACTTTCATCCCCTACTCTGATGGACTCTAACACAGATTTTCGGCGATCGAGCCTCGCCTCTACAGTTTTTTTTCAAGAGTTAGGGGCAGAATTAGTATTTACCCAAGACGCCTCTGGTCGATATCTATCTTTTTACTGGCAAAAAGCTGAGCAGTACAACCTTACAGCAGAACAAATTGTCGATCGCCCCCTCAGCGAAACCCTGCAACCCATCGCCCCAGCGCCTTATCTCGATATCCTGCGGCGGGCGCTCGAAACCCTCGTCCCGCAACGGTTCAGCTATCCATTTTGCCACGCCGGACAATATTTTCTCTTCGATTTGACACTCACTCCGGCGATCGACTCAAACGGCAAAGCTACAAAAGTCTTAGTTATGGGAAGGCTGCTGTCTGACAAACCCACAGACAGACGGCCCGACTCCCCAGAATTCATGCTCTATCGAGCTTTGCCATCTCCCTTGGACGCCCGCCAACAAATGTCGCTTCCAGCGAGCCGTATCCCCGGTCGATCGCTCCCTTCCTACTCCGAAATCGACCGTAAAATCATCTCCCAAATCGCTCAAAACCTGCACAAAACCCTCGATTTGGCCACCATTTGGCAGCAAACTGTTAACAGCTTGGGTCAAGTTTTAAACGCGAGTCGCTGCATCATCTGTTCCTACAAAAAAGACAGCGAAAATCTCGAAACATCCCCCTTCCTCGCCTCCGAAAATCAGCAAAAATCGACCGCCGCAGCCGAATTACAACAGTCAATAGCTAGCTACCCCTCGCCCCCGCTTTCTCCAACTCAAATCGAAAATCTCCAATCGAAAACTTTTAAAGTAGTAGCTGAGTACCGCCAAGAAGCTTACTCTTCTATGCTGGGAGTAGAACTGCGCGCAGCCGAACAGCCAGGGTGGATTCAAACTTTAGCTACCTTAAAACCAGTAGCAGTCGATTACGCCTCCCCCGCTACCGATCCCTTCCACCGCCATTCTGTGCTCATAGCAGCTACCTCCTATGAAGAACAACCCAATGCACTGATATGTTTGCACCGCTGCGGCAGTTCCCCGAAATGGAGTCCAGTCGAACTCGAATTCGCCCGCGAGTTAGTGGCTCAAGTCGGCAGTGCGATCGCCCACGCTACACTTTACCAAGAATTAGAACAAGCTCGCGCCGAAGCCGTAGCTCTTTCCCAACTTAAAAGTCAATTTCTTGCTAATACTTCTCACGAACTCCGCACCCCCCTCAACGGCATCCTCGGCTTCCTAAAACTGCTTATGGATGGCATGGCAGATGACCCCGAAGAAGCGCACCAATTTATCGAAGAAGCTTACCGATCAGCAGTACATTTGTTCAATGTGATTAACGATATTTTGGATGTCGCTAAAATCGAAGCTGGCAAAATGGAGTTAGACCTCGCTCCCGTCAAACTCGGTGAACTTTTGCAACAAGTTGAGGATTTTACACGGGTTCAAGTCGAGCAAAAGCGATTGCAATTTCAAATCCAAAAACCCCCTGTGGAGGACGAGATTATTGTGTACGGCAACTACCAACGCCTGCTTCAGGTAATCTTGAACCTCACGGGAAATGCGATTAAATTTACCGGGGAAGGGGGAATTCGCATCAGTGCCGAAATTATTAAGAAAAAGGTGACTGTTCACAACCAGCAGTTTCCCGGAATGGTGAAAATCCGAGTCGCTGATACTGGCATTGGCGTTTCTCTCGACAAGCAGGATAAATTATTTGAGTCGTTTTTTCAGGTGGATGGCGATCGTACCAGGCAATACGGCGGCACCGGTTTGGGGTTGGCTATTTCTCAAAAACTGGTAGAAGCAATGGGGGGTACAGTAAATTTTTACAGTATGGGAGAAGGACTCGGCTCGACGGTTACTTTTACTGTGCCTCTTTATCAAGAACCACTATTTAAAAATCAATCATCGGTAATTAATCATCAGTAATTGGTCATCTGGACGTTGAAGGAATCAGGAATCAGGAATCAGGAATCAGCAAAAATTAAGAAGCAAGAGGGAATCAGGAAGCCGAAAAAACAAACTGCGAGAGCGGTTCTCAATTTTCGTGAGGTACTCCTTAGTTTTCTTACCAATTACCAATTACCAAACTTTACCTGACTCACTTACAAATTGCTATATTCCTGTATTCGTAAGTTCCGTTGCGTGAATAAAAGTCATCGATAATTGGTAATTATCCTACAAACACAGTTCGATCGCCCACCAGCGTATCAATTTTGACTTTTATCCGTCGCCAAGCTCCCTCCTTGGGAGTTTTGGACTCATATCCATCACCCCCGCCACTTCCGAGCCCAACCCAGAATTGGCATAAATCAAATCCGGGGGATACGGATAACAGCAAATCTTTAATCTGTCGGCTGGCAGCTCACACCTCCGAGTAAACCCCCACAAACCGCCAACTTTACAAGAACTTAATGCCTACTTTTAGGACTGATTCAGCTTTCCAATCCCCTACTGTCAAGGACTTTTAAGAAAACAGGATGCTCTCCCTTCTATGTGAAAATCATAAAGATCTTGTAAAGACACCGCAAATACTTAGTAATGTTTGACGGTCTGTGGCAATATTTAAGTAGAATTACGTAATCCATGAGTCGGACAGCGGCAGGCTGGCAAATTCAGTAACTCCCTGCTCTGTTGCCGGAGTGGTAAACTTTTGCCAGTCTAGTAGAAAAAGGGTTGCTATGAATCAGCAAATATCAGCTCAATCGCAAAAGCTTTTACTCCAAATTGGCAGAAATATTCGTCGCACCTTGGATCTCAATACCATCTGGCAGCAAACAGTTAACAGTCTGGGAGAAACACTAGGCGTCAGCCGCTGTATCCTTTGTCCCTATGAAAGTTCTAGCCTGCAAGTCAAAGTAGCTGCTGAATACTGCCAAGAACCATTTTTACCCATGCTGGGAATGGAAATCTCGCTCACAGCAGCACCTCATTTCCTTCAAGCTCTAGCCACCCTCGAACCGGTGGTAGTAGACTCCTTTGCAGCCAATGACCCTTTTGGGCCGCAGTCGCTGCTAGTGGTGGCTACCGCTTACCAAGAGCAACCTAACGGCATAATTAGCTTGCATCAGTGCAAAGGTCGATCGTCCGGGAAGGGTAAGACCGATCAACCTTGGACTCAATCGCAGATCGAATTTGCACAAGAACTTGCCGAGCAAGTAGGAAGTGCGATCGCCCTCGCCACCTTGTACCAAGAGCGCAGCAAGCGAGTACAAGGACTATCCCAGCTCAAAAAGCAATTTTTGTTGAAGGCGTCCCACGAGCTCCGCACTCCCCTAAATCACATCATCGGCTATCTACAACTAACCATAGATGACCAAGCTGACGATCCCATAGAGGAGAGAGATTTTATCGAAGAAGCTCACCGTTCGGCTATCCACCTTTCTCAGGTAATTTCCAATATCTTAGATTACATTGAGTTAAGTGAAGCTTGCCAAACTCACGCAGAGTTAGCCACTTTCAGGAGTCAGGAAAAATCGGGGCATCAGTAAAGATTCGAGTGGCTTATTCAACAAGTCTAATATTTACCGTGCCAACAAGTTTTACCCTGAAAAAGCTGACACTTTATCGATAGATTCCCTCAATAAATTCGGTAGCTGGTTCATCAATTATTTTTAGGGAATTATAGTTTTACACGGTACAGCATAGCAACTACTACACGTAGTAGTCCGGTGTATTTATCATATTATGTCCGATCAAACGACTCCCATGGAATAGGTTATTTAACTAGGAAGGATATTGCACTTTCGCACTTTTAATGCTTTTAAATTGTGATTGGTAGAATTACCCGCCGCCCTTTTTTTTCGGAGTTTTTGGAGGGCTGACATAGCGCGCCCAAAAAGGTTCCTCCATATCTTTCATCGCTGCTAGTTTTTGGCGCTCTTCCTCTATGCGCTTGCGTTCTGAAAGATTAGAAAATATGTTGATACTACCGACAGTCTGGCCGCCCGCATCTCGCACCCGTGCGGCCCAAAGCCAAACATCGATCGAACTACCGTCTTTTTTCAACAAAGATATTTCCAAACCGTTTTGCGGTTTGCCATTAGACGCAGACTTTAGCAGCGCGTAAAAATCTTGCTTTTGGCCTTCAGGAATATTCGGTAAAGGTTTCCCTAAAACCTCAGCCGCAGTCCAGCCAAAAAGTTGTTCGGCGGCGCGGTTCCAAACAACGGTATTGCCGTCATTGCTGGTACAGTTAATCGCCAGCGGCGCCGATGCTATCTGGGCTTGTAAAACTTGGTTAACGAGTTGCAGTTTCAATTCTACTTGCTTGCGATCGGTAATTTCCTGACAAGCGCCCCACAAACGGACAACCCGTTCAGCAGTTTTGTCCCACACCACTTGCCAGTAGTCCTGCACCCAGCGCACCTCGCCTTTTTGATTAATAATGCGATACTCATTAGCTCCAGTGCGGCTGAAAGTACAGCCTTCTAATTGTTTAATTAACATTTCCCTGTCGTCGGGATGAACGAGTTCTGAGTTCCACCAACCAAACGATTCTAATTCTTCAGGAACCATCCCAGTGCAGCGCTCAAAAGCTTCTGTCACCCACTCGCAGGCGAACTTGCCGTCGGGCAGTCCCTTAAAAGAATAGGCAAAATCCGAAGTGATTTGCGACATAACTCTGTAGTGGAGTTCCGACTCTCGGACTGCGATTTCGGCTTGCTTTCGTTCCCCTATTTCTCGCGAATTAATTATAATTCCCTGTACACTAGAATCGTAAAGCAAACTGTTGCCTATCGACTCCATGTAGATCCAAGAACCGTCAGCGTGGCGTTTCCGATATTCGATTGTCCCCCCAATTCCTGGAGATTCTAACAACTTACCAAAATACGTCTGCCAAGCCAGCAAATCGTCTGGATGGATTAACTCACCGTGAAATTTGCCAATTCTTTCTTCTGGGTTGTAACCCAAAAGCCGCTGTAGGGCTCCGCTGTGGTATCGAACTCGCCCGTCGGAGCCGACAATGGTAATTAGATCGGGAGAATTACGCAGCATAGCTTGCAGTTTGGCTTCACTTTTAGTTAATGCTTGAGTGTCCCTGCGATGCTGGCTGATTTGTTTTTCCAACTGCTCCCGTAGCTGTCTGATTTGCCCTACTTGCTGGGCTACAGTGCGTTCCAAAAGGCGATTATTTTTTTCAATTTCAACGAGCTTTGCGGCGTTATTTGTGGCGCTTTCAAACAAGCGGCTGCCTGCCATTTCCTGTAGAGAATTTGATAAATCTTCCAAAACTTTTGTGAAAATTGCCTGTTGCGGGTGTGGCAATTCCCTAGCTTGTTCCTGCAATGTTTCTAAGTGTTTGTAAACAGTTTCTAGCATTTTATTAAGGGGGGAATCTAATAGTTGCCTGCGGGTGCAACCCCTAAAAAGCGGACACAAGTTTTTTCAACATAACCCATAACTAAGACTGGTGTCTGGCGATCGACCCATCGCGCTCTCAATAACCAGGCATTTTGGGACTTTCTCTTCAAATCATAGCAACCGATAGAGAAAGTAAATTCTTGTTGCGCCCTAATTGCCAGCCCAGCAGCAGCACCAAAAAGTGTTCGCCTGGAGTGCGGGTAACTCCCCTACCCAGTGAATGTGGGGCTTCTCGCGGTTAAGCTAAACTAGATGGGTGTCTAGAGAAAGAGGGATTTATGACAGAGCAAGCCAACGCTCGCGATTTGTTTCGCGCTGCTTACGAACACCGCTACACCTGGGATGCCAATTTTCCCGGTTACAGTGCCGATATTGAACTCAAACAGGGCGACGAAGTATATACGGGTCATGTTTCCATCAAACCCGACATGAGCGTGGAAGTCAGCGGCATTGAAGATGAGGAAGTGCAGCAAAGCGTCTACACCCAAATGCGCGATATTGTCACCCACCGCAAACGATCGACATTTGAAAAATCTCACGGCAAAAATAGCTTCACCCTGGGCGAGAAAGACAGCACCGACGCTGTGGACATCTTGGTGCAAGGCGACTCAATGGGGTCTAATTATAAAATCCGAGGTCTCTCAATTTGTCAAGTCAGCCGGGTGATGGGCCGCATGGCTTTCGTAATTGACACGCACAAAAGCTTAGAGACACCCGAAGGTTCTTTGGCCAGTCACTACGATGCCGTTTTCCGCAACCCCCAAACCGACGAAATCATCAAAGAACTCGAATTTGAAGATACCTTTGAGAAGATAGGCGACTATTATGTCATGACAAAGCAAGTAGTTCGATCGAAAGAAAAAGGTCAATTGACAACAACCGAGTTCAACTACTCCAACGTCAAACTGCTAGAACCAGCAGTAGTGTAGCGCGATCAAAAACCCGATTTCTTAAATAAAACGGGTTTTTTTGGATAACGTATCAGAATCAACTTGATTTGGCGGCAAGTAACGCTACGATCGAACCAGAGAGCTAATTCAGATCGAGCATCAGCGTGACAGAAACCGGGTTTCCTGCCGCGGGCTCACCTGAGTGCCTAAGTATTTTATCAAAAAACCCGGTTTCTTAAATCCCGCGCGGGTTGAGAATGCTGTCCTTGAGTCAAATCGAACTTTCATCAACTGCAAGAAATCATCACAGAGGCGAAATATGACACTAGCACTAACCAGAGATAACGTCGAAACAGTTCTCGATGAAATGCGTCCCTACCTGATATCCGACGGTGGCAACGTCGAACTCGTAGAAATTGACGGCCCAGTGGTACACCTGAGACTGCAAGGAGCTTGTGGCTCTTGCCCGAGTTCCACAATGACTCTGAGAATGGGCATTGAACGTCGCCTGCGCGAGGCTATCCCAGAAATTTCCGAAGTCGAACAGGTAATGTAATTAGTCAGTTGGCAATTGGGAGTTGGCAGTTGACGGTTGACTGTTGACGGTTGACTGTTGACTGTTACCAGTTGACGGTTGACTGTTGACTGTTACCAATTACCAAATTTAATTGCCCATGACCAATTACCAATTACCAATTACCAATTACCAATTACCAATTACCAATTACCAATTACCAATTACCAATTACCAATTACTAAATTCAATGTCTCATCCCCTTTATGTAGCCTTCATTTGGCACCAACACCAACCGCTCTACAAATCCAGAGTATCAGCTAGCGCAGGAGCAGCTCAGTACCGACTGCCTTGGGTGCGCTTGCACGGAGTCAAAGACTACTTGGATTTAGTGCTAATGCTGGCCAAATATCCCAAGCTTCATCAAACCGTAAACTTGGTTCCCTCCTTGATTTTGCAGATAGAAGACTGCATCGCAGACAGAGCATTAGACCCTTACTTGACGGTGACATTAAAGTCAGCAGAAATTTTAACCATCCCAGAACAAGAGTTCATTTTAGAACACTTTTTTGACGCCAATTACCACACTCTGATTCAGCCACACCCCCGCTACGCTCAACTCTACACTCAGCGGCAGGAAAAAGGCATTGAGTGGTGTTTGGCAAACTGGAAATTGCAGGATTTTAGCGACTTGCTGGCCTGGCACAATTTAGCTTGGATTGACCCGCTGTTTTGGGACGACCCGGAGATTGCAGGGTGGCTGAAACAAGGACAAAATTTTAGTTTGGTAGACAGAAAAAACATCTACTCAAAACAAAAAGAAATCCTCGCTCGCATCATTCCCCAGCACCGTAAAATGCAAGCTGAGGGACAGTTGGAAGTCTCCACAACCCCCTACACGCACCCGATTTTACCGCTGCTTGCCGACACTAATGGCGGCCGCATAGCTATTCCAAACATGACGCTGCCACAACATAGGTTTCAGTGGGAAGAAGATATTCCCCGACACCTGAGAAAATCCTGGGAAATGTATCAAGATCGGTTTGATTGCCAACCGCGCGGTTTGTGGCCGTCGGAACAAGCAGTCAGCCCGGAAATTTTGCCATACATTGCCAAACAAGGCTTTAAATGGATAGTCTCGGACGAAGCAGTTTTGGGGTGGACAATTAAACACTTTTTCCACCGCGACGCGACAGGGAATGTCTACGAACCAGAATTCTTATATCGCCCTTACCGTTTAGAAACTCCTGACGGCGATTTAGCCATAGTATTTAGAGACCACAGATTGTCCGACTTGATCGGGTTTACCTACGGTTCGATGGAACCGGAAAAAGCAGCATCCGATTTAGTGGGACACTTAGAAGCGATCGGCAGAACTCTCAAACACCGACAGTCCGACGGCCAAACAGCATTAGAAAATCCCTGGTTAGTTACGATCGCCCTAGACGGCGAAAATTGCTGGGAATTCTATCCCCAAGACGGCAAACCGTTCTTAGAATCCCTCTATCAAACTCTCAGCGATAATCCAGATATCAAATTAGTCACAGTCTCAGAATTTCTCGACCAATTCCCAGCAACCGAAACAATTCCCGCAGCCCAACTGCACACCGGTTCCTGGGTGGACGGTTCTCTGACAACTTGGATCGGCGATCCCGCGAAAAATCGCGCTTGGGACTTGTTAGGGGCTGCCAGACAAATGCTGGCAAACCATCCAGAGGCCACAGAAGAAAGCAACCCAGAAGCTTGGGAAGCGCTTTATGCGGCCGAAGGTTCCGACTGGTTCTGGTGGTTTGGCGAGGGTCACACGTCGAACCAAGATGCCATGTTCGACCAGCTATTTCGGGAACACGTAGCGGGAATTTACGAAGCTCTCGGCGAGCCCGTACCCCCGGAAGTGCGACGGCAAGTAGAGGTGCACGAGGCTCAAGGCGACCACCTGCCGCTGAGCTTTATTCACCCGGTGATTGACGGTATCGGCAACGAACAGGATTGGGACAAAGCCGGTCGGATTGAAGTTGGGGGAGCAAGAGGTACGATGCACCGGAGTTCGGCAATTCAGCGGCTTTGGTACGGGGTTGACCACTTGAATTTTTACATTCGCGCCGACTTCAAGGTAGGGGTGCGGCCGGGAATTGATTGCCCGCAGCAGTTAAATTTGTTCTGGTTTTATCCCGATCGCATCATGCACAACAGTTTGATTCCGCTGTCGGGTTTGCCTGACGAAGCACCGCTCAATTATCGGTACCACCATCAGTTAGAGATTAATTTGCTGACGAAATCGATTTGGTTTCAGGAAGCAGAAGAGGGCGATGAGTGGCAGCCCCGCATTAGCCGCGCTCAAGTGGGAGTGGATAAATGTTTGGAGGTAGCAGTGCCCTGGGCGGATTTGCAGATTATGCCCGACTGGCAGGTGAGGCTGATTGCGGTTTTATCGGATGGGAGTCGTTACTCTAGCTGTATGCCGGAAGATGCTTTGATTCCGATCGGAATGCCGTAAAAAGTCATTAGTGATCAGTCATTAGTCATTAGGCTGTAGGGGCGGGTAGCACCAGCTTTCATAGAACTGACAACCCAAATAAATATAAACCCGCCCCCTGAATTAGTCATTAGTCATATTTTGAACCAACAAACAATTAAATAATTATCAAATTATATTAAATTGGAACTTCAACTCTGGCTACTTAATGCCTTGATAATTTCGATCGCGTCCGGCAGAGCTAAGGCTATAAAATTTCTTTGTAGTGAGGTCTTAATTTCTCCTCTAAAAGAGGACTTAAGTCCTGACTACCAAACATATAATAATGGTTAAGTTACCAGACATCATATCATTAGTCATGGGGAAATCAACAAACTAATGAGCCGCATTTTACTCTTGGTAGATCGCCACCAACAACTTAATTTGCCGATCGCCCACCTCAACACCGACCATGAGGTGATTGTACTCGATCGCGCTTTAGATCCCAACTTTGGATTTCCCGTTCCCCAAATCGCTTTTGACTTGTGCATTCTCGACGAGGCAAATTTTGATCGCATCGGGCCGCTAGTAGAATCATTAAAAGCTGCCGCCGATCCGATATTTTTACCGTTCTTGCTGGTTACTAAATCCCAAACGCCCGCTCTTTTTGAGCAGCCATTTTCGCAGCAGGCAAAACAACTCGAACGCCGAATAGACGATTTGATAGTAAGTCCCGCCGAACCTGCCCAACTGCAGTTGCGGATAGAGAATTTGTTGGCGCGCAGGCGGCAGTCGCTAGAAATCCACAGACTTGAGGAACTAATTAAAGAACAGACTTTTACAGAAAGTTTGTTAAAGGACTCGCTGCAAACGGCAAACGAAAACTTGCAACGGGAAATCGCCAAGCGGGCCGAGGTAGAAACTGCATTGCGAGAAAACTCCTATCTCGACTTGCTGATGAATGCCATGCCAGATATTGTCTGCTTCAAAGATGGCGAGGGCAGGTGGCAGGAGGCAAATCAAGCGATATTGGAAGTGTTTGAGCTAGAAAAAATAGACTACCGCGGCCTCAAAGATTTTCAGCTAGGAGCACTCAGCAGTTTTTACCGCGAGGCGCTACAGGCTTGCGAGGTAAGCGATCGAGAAGCGTGGGCAAAAGGTAAGCTTTCTAGGGGGGAAGAAATGATTCCCCGATCGGACGGTACTGTGAAAATCTACGACGTGATTAAAGTACCCGTATTTCACCCCGACGGCAGACGCAAAAGTATCGTGATTTTGGGTCGCGACATCACGGAATATAAGCAAACTAGAGACGAACTCGTGCGCTTGGCGTCGATTGTCGAGTCTTCCGACGACGGCATCGTCGGCAAAACCCTCACCGGGACAATTCAGAGCTGGAACACAGGAGCAGAGAAGATTTACGGCTACTGTGCGGCGGAAATCAAGGGGAAGTCGATCGAGATTTTAGCCATACCCGAACGCCCCAAGGAAATGCCCCAAATTCTGGAAAATATTAGGGCTGGAGCCACCATTGACCATTACGAAACCGTACACTTGCGGAAAGACGGTCAACAGATAGATGTCTCCCTGACGATTTCTCCGATTAAAGACGCGACTGGAGCGGTAACGGGCGTTTCGACAATCTCTCGCGACATCAGCGACAGCAAGCGAGTCGAAAAAGCCTTTGAACAACTCCGCCACCAAACAGAAATGATTTTGTTCTCCGCAGGAGAAGGAATTTGCGGGTTGAACAAAGAGGGAAAAGTAACTTTTGTCAATCCTGCGGCGGTGAGAATGGCTGGGTGCGAATCGAAGCAATTGATCGATCGACCACTCTATGAAAGCTTACACCGTGCACAGGAAGAATGCTCAAGGGCGATCGAGCAACTGTCACCAGCAACAGACATCAATTCAGGATCTGAACTTGTCCCACACTGCGCCGCACCGCAGGCGGGCCAACGGCTGCCGTCGAGGGTAAATTCTCAAATTTTAGCCACCTTGGAAGACGGAGAGGCGCGGCGCGTCACCGATGAGATTTTTTGGCGGCGAGACGGCAGCAGTTTTCCGGTTGAGTACGTTGTCGCTCCGATGCGAGAAGGAGGCGAAATTATTGGAGCTGTGGTGACTTTTAAGGATATCACGGAGCGGCTTGCCGTCGAGCGCATGAAAGATGAATTCATCTCTGTTGTCAGCCACGAACTGCGGACGCCCATGACCTCGATTCACGGCGCCCTCGGCCTCCTCAACAGCGGCCTGCTTGACGCTTACCCCCAGAAAGCTAAGCGGATGCTGGAGATTGCTGTCAGTAACACTGACCGTTTGGTGCGCTTGGTCAACGACATCCTAGATTTAGAGCGGATGGAGTCGAGTTACAGCACTGCGATCAAACAAACTTGCAATGTGGCTGAGCTGATGTTGCAGGCGGCTGACGAGATGCAGGGAATGGCTCAGCAGGCGGGAGTTACTCTGTCGGTGAAGCCTGTGGGGGCGCAATTGCAAGCTGTTCGCGATCAACTAATTCAAGCCTTGACAAATTTGCTCAGTAATGCAATAAAATTTTCTCCCTCCGGCGCTACAGTTTGGCTGAGCGCGGAGTTGACCCACAATCCGGATTTGGCAGAAAAAGCAGCGCACAAGTCGGTTTCGTCTCCGTCTTTGTTGTCTCCTGAGCCTGCCGCCGCGCCTCCGCATTTGCCAGTTCCGAGCTCGTGGTACATCGTGATTGCTGTGAAAGACCAAGGGCGGGGTATTCCGCCAGACAAACTGGAGATGGTCTTTGAACGCTTTCAACAAGTTGATGCTTCTGATTCTCGCCAGAAGGGAGGTACTGGTTTGGGGCTGGCTATTTGTCGCAGTATCGTGCAGCAGCACGGGGGGCGGATGTGGGTGGAGAGCGTTTTGGGGGAGGGCAGCACTTTTTTCTTAAGTCTGCCACTTCTCAGGGAGGGGCTTGCAACTGAAAGTTAATTTCTACCCCGGTGTACCCAACGTTACTGATTTTGTGCAGATTGTTCGATCGAGTCAATCGATTTTAGATTTTAGATTTTAGATTTTAGATTGAAGCATTGACCCCACGTATAAATTCGGGGGGCAAGTTTCTCGGATACAGGTTTTTTATTTCTGGACGGATGAATCCGGGGGCTTGTATCTTGGATGCTTTCGGTCATCGACAAACAATCTCAGCCTTTTAGGCCAATCGGGGACTGCGAGCAAAAATCGCGATTTGAGGTGGAAAAGCGGCTTTTTTGGGGGGAGATTTTACAGCAACCGCGCCCGACAGTTAGGATATTCTTAATTGTTAAAACCCAGGCGGTCGATTGCAACAGAGGTCTTCTTTTTTCCTTCTTTTTATCTGCTCAGGAAGCCTCCGGGAGCCGAAGGGCCTTCAACATCTGCTATACAGTTTTGAAAATTTACTGTAAAGTCCGATCGGGTAACATAATTTGCTTTATAAAATATTCGCATTTCGCTTCTAATCTGTGATCAGTTCTCATTCCTAAAAAGATGTTAATTTTGACTGCCAAGCGCATCTTGGTTATTGACGATGCGGAAGATATTCGGGAAGTGGCTCAAGTCAGTCTTGAGATGGTGGGGGGCTGGGAAGTCCTGACCGCGAGTTCGGGTCGCGAGGGTGTTGCTAAGGCTCTTGCCGAACAGCCTGATGCGATTCTATTGGACGTGATGATGCCCGACCAAGACGGGCCTACTACTTTTCAACAGTTACAAGCTAATAAGGCTACGCAGCACATTCCGGTAATTTTATTGACAGCTAAGGCTCTTGCTGGGGACAGGCGGATGTTCGCGGATTTGGGGGTGGTGAGCGTGATTGCTAAGCCTTTTGAACCGATGTTTTTGGCGGCTCAGGTCGCTGAGGCTTTGGGCTGGGAGCAAGAATAGATCGATCGCCCGCATTGAATTATGCAGCTTTTCAAGCAGTAGTTTTGCAGGCAAAGAGAAGTAAAAAAACTTAGTTTCTTTGGTATGGTGCCGAGCGAGCGAATCGGGTGGATCGGACAGGATATATGTAGCGACTTAGACGCCGTGCCTTTCGTCCTGTCAGCTTAAGACTAAAAGCCTCAGTCCGGTATCAGTTTCAACCCTGTCGGCTTGGGGTGAAATTGATACCAATTAGGGATGCCTAAATCCCTATTGGTAGTGCGTTCATTTAACCGAATTCGGACTCAGCCATGAGTTCAGTATTCCTACTTATTTATCGGGAAAATATAAGCTGGCAGGATTATTTTACTTTTTGTAACAACTCACTCATCTTCATAAGTTCTTCAGGTTTTAGTTTTAAGTTTAAGCACATGGTCAGGGATCGCTCCTGACTGTTGGCAGACACATTGGGAGAAGACGACTATGCCCTCAGCTTACATTTTGCTACTAATAGTTTCTCTGGCAGCAGTCTGGGTTTACTGGCAAACCTCTCAAGATATTTTTGTTCTTGTGGCTTGGGCAGGGCTGGGTTGTTTTATTTGGGGTTTTTCTTGGGCTCCTTGGAGCGTTCAGCTTTTGATTGTGGTGTTGCTGTTGGGCATCCAAAAGTGCTACTTGCGAGACGCTCAAAGCTGTGAGTGAAAGAGATTTTTTATTTTTGTGCCTGGAATTGAGATGTGCAGGCATTCGTGAATCTCTGTAATGACTTGGTTATCGCTTCATATCTTCAAAAAAGGTTTAAAATATCATGAATAGTTGCCCTTGTTGCTCCTCTAAATTGCTCCGCCACGCTCGCCACAATCGCGTTTATTGGTTCTGCTCACACTGCTGGCAGGAAATGCCGGATCTGTCGGAGATGATTTTACTTAACAGCGTGCGGAATCACAAACGCGACGGTTTGGTGAAACATCCGGCTTTGACTCCTAAATTGAGGATTTTTGATTCTGTAGAAATTGCTTAGTTTGCTGGAGTTAGTCTCGCGATAAATATTGAGACTGAAAAGATTTTTGTTTGTGCCCTCTGTTGGGTTTTTTGATAAAAAATGCAAAAGCCCCTTCCGTGTGAAGTGAAGGGGACTTATGAGCGGGGGGCTTTTGCAATTGTGATGGGGTCGATCGCCCGACTGAATTTCAGCTATTGTATGCAGTTAAGCTGATTACATCAAACCGATTTGAGAGAGAATGCCTTGACCGGTGAGGAATTCGGTAGCTAGACCGATAACGAAGCCCAACATTGCCAAACGGCCGTTCCAGGTTTCAGCAAACTCAGTGAAGCCAACTTTTGCGTCTTTGTTTTCCATGACCAGAAACCTCGTTTAATTTCAACCTTATGTAACTAAACTTAACACAGCAGTACAAAGTTTGCAACATATTTTTACATTTACTGTTCAAATGCCGGAGATAAGCGGGATGGGCCCGCAGCGAGAGGGGCGATCGCATCGGAGGCGAGAAACCCGGTTTCTTCTTGTATTTTTTGTGACTCGTCGCAAAATCTCGTAGAAACCGGGTTTGTGAGGTCAGGGCGCGTGGGTCGAAGGATGTCAGAAAAATAATTTTTAGTTAACATAAAATAGCAAAAATCTAGTGACACTCCCCCTGGGGTGCCCCGGAAAAGCAAACCCTAATTGTTTCGCACACAGCATAATTCCGGGGCATCATGCAATCTGATATCTATCAGATGCGAAGGTATTTCACAAAAATACTCATCACCTCACCACTTTTAGCAGTTGGTAGCAGGGGACTCCAGACACCAACCTCAGCGTACCCGCGCGCGTGGAGTAGGTAAATTGTACTCCTGACAGCTTGGGGAGAACCTATCAGCAGATGTTTGAGGGGTTCTTTCTCAGGATTTGCTGCGTCGGGAGTTAGCAGGGACGCGGGAAGTTGAATGGCGTCGCTGCTGGAATTCGATAAAAAACTCTGTGTCACAGTGATTAAAGACTTTTGCTAGTTGAGTGCTACATCCAAAAAATACAACACCCAGCCCGCTTGACACCACAAATTCAGTGTAAATATTCCCCTATTTTCTTAGATTTGTTTTTGATTCGTTCTAGTACCTCCTCCAAAAAATCTTCATTTTTGCCAGCAACCTCTATCATCTCTCGCAGCGTGTCAGCGTATGACAAGGTACGCTTGTGGTGGTCTGGCATTTTTTCAAAACTCGGCCCCCACCGCTTGACGGCATCAATATTAACGCCTAAAACCTTTACCAGAAGCAGGTTGCAACGCGCTTTGTAGCCTCTGGCTTTTTCTTCTTCTTGTGTGGCGTGGAACCACCGACGGCAAAAATCCCAAGCTTCCATTGACTCACTCAGCCAGCTAAACCATTTGTCGCGTCGCGACGTTCTGCAAGTTCGCAACATAGGGTAAAAATTACACTGTTTTAGGATTATGGTATCATCCCATTTGGTGTAAAATTTCCCCTAATAGACTATAGCTGAGAATTGATGCGACGATCGTGCAGAATGAAGTTCCGCTCGCACTTGGGAGACTTCCTCCGCAGCAGTCGATCGTTCAGGGCGATCTGCAAAAGATTATAAACTAATTAAATATAAGCCGGTTTATTGAAAAAATCAGCTTTTACGAAAAACTCACAACTCTGAATGTAGCAATAAGAAAGGCAAGTAAAAACAACATATGGCTATTAGCAATCGCGAACGAGTTGACAGAGCTTTAAACCTCTTATGTCAGGGATTGTATCCTTATCTTAAACAGGAAATGCAGGGAGTTTACAGTAATAGCTGGGAAAAAGAGGCTAAGTCCTGCTTACCTAAGCATAAACCATTGAAACAAAAATCAGCAGACAGTATTCTGAGTGAAGATGTTGCGATGCTGCTGTTAGTCATGTCAAAGCAGTGGGATAAAGTTTTCAACGAAAAGCTAAATTCTACAGGAAACGGCCTGGTAACTGAACTTATCCAAGTCCGCAACGATTGGGCACACCAAGCCCCATTTTCCACCGCTAACACCTATCGCGCCCTGGATAGTATTGCCCGACTACTAAAAGCTGTCTCCGCACCACAAGCCGATATTAAAGAAGTAGAAAAGCAACAGCAAGAAGTCCTGCGACTCCTGTCTCAAGAACAAACTCGTCAAGAAAATCGCCATTTTTCTGCTGAAGAAGACCGCATTAGAGAAAGATTGAGCGATTTACTAAAACGGCTACCTTTTCAGGAAGCCGATCTGCTAAATCAGGCACTCACTCACCGCTCTTACCTTTACGAAAACCCTAAAGCAGTCAGCAAAGACAACGAGCTATTAGAATTTCTAGGCGATGCCTTGCTGACTTTTCTAAGTGGCGAATATCTCTACCGCCACTACTCAGATAAAAATGAAGGTGAACTAACTGACCTGCGTTCTTTGTTGGTGAAAGACAGGCAATTGGCAAGGTTTGCTGTCGCCTTGGATATCGGCCAGTGGATGCTGCTAGGCAGGGGTGAAGCAACAAGTGGAGGTACTGCTAAAGAGTCGTTGCTAAGCAATACTTTTGAAGCAATTATCGGCGCCTATTTTCTTGATTCTGGCATTGATGCTGTCCGGGATTTTGTAGAACCGCTATTTACGCCAGTAGTGGAAGAACTTATTTCTTCTGGGTCAGAACCGAACTCTAACATTCTTGGAGACCCAAAAAATCGGTTTCAGGAATGGGTACAGCAGAATATCGGGCCAATTACCCCTCAATACATCACAATCAACGAGGCAGGGCCAGATCACGCTAAAGAATTTACTGTTGAAGTGCGCGTAAATAGTAAGGTGTACGGTCAAGGAAGTGGTCGCAGTAAAAAAGAAGGTGAAAAACGTGCGGCTGAAGACGCACTTAAAAAACTCAGGCTAATATAGAAACGTTTTCCATGCTATTAATTTCCCAGCAAGTCCAGACATCAAAATGTACAAATTTCCAAAATTTAAAGATGAATCGCTCTTGCAACGTGCTTTAACCCACCGTTCCTATGTTAACGAACACCCCGAAGCAGGCGAACATAACGAGCGACTAGAATTCCTCGGCGACGCCCTCCTAGGTTATCTAGTTGGCGAAATCTTGTACAAGCGCTATGAAGATTTTAGCGAAGCTCAATTAACTCGGTTGCGCTCTGGATTAGTCGATCAGAATCAGCTAGCAAAGTTTGCTGAGCAACTAGGTATAGGCAAGTTAATGCGCCTGGGAAAAGGGGCAGAACAAGATAAAGGTCGCCAAAATCCCTCTTTGCTTTGCGATACTTTTGAAGCGATTATTGGTGCATACTATCTCGACTCAACCATTACACCTGTCCGCGCCTTTGTTAAAAAGCTGTTTATTCCAGTTGCTGATAGTATGATTTACCCTCAGTCCGATGCTGGGCAAAAAAACCTTGTAGACTCTAAAAATCGATTTCAGGAGTGGGCTCTGGCAAAATTCGGTCAAAACCCCGAATATTCAATCATTGACGAGGAAGGCCCAGATCATGCTAAAGAGTTCACTGCTCAAGTGTATGTCAGCGGTAAAATGTACGGTGTTGGCCGGGGTCGCCGTAAACAAGATGCTGAGAAAAATGCGGCTGAAGATGCGCTAGCAAAGCTGAAAAAACGCGGACTGATCTAAACTTGAAAACATCGGTAAAAACTACTAGCTTTTTTGTGCGATACGGCAGTTGGCAAAGCCCTCGAAGACGATCGCCCGAATTGATTGCCAGAGCACACAATGGGCTATAATCAAGACTTGCGTAAGTGTTACCGCCGTCGATCGAGGGTTGCAAGGGCAGAAATTCGTTGACGAGTACCCGAGTGTTGATCGTAATTTTGGGAAATATCAGAGCAATTCATGTCTACTCACAACCCGACTACCCTAACTGTTGAAGAAGCACAGCAAATCCTCAAAGATTTCACTTGTCTGGATATGCAATCTGTAGCATCGCCGCTGGAAAAACAGGCACTCCGTCAAGCAATTTTGCTGGTAGCAAGTTTATCGGATTATCAAATGTTGGGAGTGTGCGCTTCTTCGACGGATGAGGGGTTTTTAGCTTTAGAAGCTTATTTGAAAGCTTTGGGATATCAAGCTGTTTTAGATCCCAATGCTGTCTCGACCTTTGCTGGTTCGGTTTATATTAAGTTCAATACTTTGAAGGGGTCGTATTATGTTGATGGCTATCCCGGAACTTACCGGGGCGTTTTGATTTCGTGTCAATCTTCCTTTGAAGGTGGAGTTAGCGGAACTTACGGTCATTTACCTCTCGATTTATTTGTTGATTAATCGGGCATAGGGCATAGGGCATAGGGCATTGGAACAAAAAACTAACAAAAAACAACAGTCAACAGTCAACAGTCAACTGTCAACTGTCAACTTACCGATTACCAATTAACCCTTGCCAACGATCAATTCTGCCTCTGGTGCCGGTGTGGTTTCTTCCGGTGGCAGTCCCAAAATATCGCTGTACAAGTTGATGTATTTCCGGGCAGAAATATCCCAGCTAAAATCTTCTCTCATGCCGCGCTGTTGCAGTTCTCTCCACTTATCTTTGTAGCGGAAACCTTCCCAAGTTCTGATCATGCAGGTGAACAAATCGAGGGGTTCGTAGCGATCGAAACAGTAACCGGTACCGGTATTGTCGATCGGGTTGTTGTGGGAAACGGTATCGACTAAACCGCCGGTGCGACGAACCATTGGCACGCACCCGTAGCGGAGGGCGAGCATTTGGCTAATGCCGCAGGGCTCGAAACGGCTGGGCATCAGGAAGCTGTCGCAGCCTGCGTAAACGCGCCGGGAGAGGGCCTCGTTGTAAAGTAGTTGGGTGGACATCCTACCGGGATAGCGCGCTGTCATTTGCCAAAGTTGGGTTTCGTAGTAGCGATCGCCCGTTCCGAGTACAATAAATTGAGCGTCGGTATAAGCCATGAACAGATCGAGCATTTGAATTATTAAATCCAATCCCTTTTGTTCTACCAGCCGCGTCACCATGCCGATCAAAAAGGCATTTTTATTCACTTCCAAGCCGACTTCTTCTTGCAGCGCAATTTTATTGGCGGGGCGCTTTTCAATAGTATCAACACTAAATTGTTGATGGAGGTACTTGTCAGTTGCTGGGTTGTAAGATTCTGTATCAATTCCGTTCAAAATGCCCGATACTTTACCGCCGATGTAAGATAGCAAACCTTCCAAAGTTTCCCCATAAGCTGGGGTTTTGATTTGCTCGGCGTAAGTCGGTGAAACTGTATTTACTCGATCGGCAAACTGTACTGCGGCTGCCATTGTATTGTGACCTTGCATATACCAAGGACACCAAGTCATCTGTTCCAAACGCCAGCGCCACGGCCCTTGATAAGCTAAATTGTGAATAGTAAAAACCGTGCTGATATCGGGGTCTTGGCTCATCCAAACAGGTATCATCCCCGTATGCCAGTCGTGACAGTGGATAATTTGGGGCTTCCAATGATTCCAGGCAAATTCAGCCGCAGCATTGGCAAAGAAAGTGAACCTCCAATCTTCATCTAAACCGCCGTAAACGCGGCGCGGCAAGAAAGATGGATGTTGTAATAAGTATAAAGGTACATCGGTTCCCGGCAAAACAGTTTCAAACACCGAGAAGCTTTGGAACATGGCAGACCCATCCCAAACAGGTTTTTTGGGAACGTCCATTTTGTCGGGGATGAAACCGTAGTAGGGCATGAAGATGCGGACATCGTGGCCCATGCGCCGCAGAAATTTCGGCAAAGCGCCGACGACATCGCCCATACCGCCCACTTTGGCGAGGGGTGATGCTTCGGCGGATACAAATAAAATACGCATTATTTTTTTGTGTTCCTTGAGATTGTTAGTCTAGATTAAGTTTAAATGGCGAGTGGCACAATATTAACGCGCCTGCCAAAAACAAGTATAAATCTGAGTTGCTGTAGCGATCGCAGTTTACTCAAGAATGCGATCGCCATTTTTCCCTCCGCGTCGCTGTGCGGTGAAAAAAATAGCGATCGCCCAGACTACCCTCCCGCGACAATTTTCAGGATCTAATCAAATTTATATGTCACTTTCTGATTGACTGTAAACATCAAAAATGGTAGGCAGTGTGAGAATTTTTACGCATTAGTAAAACTGAACCCAAAGCCATCAGTAATGTAATTCAGGAAATAGCGATCGCCTTTTCTATCCCCTCTGAGAAAAAGGGCGATCGCCCGAATCACATATTACGGACAACTCCCGACTAATTCTGAGAATTGTCCTCAAAAGTCTCCTCAAATCCCGCTAGAAAATCATCCAAAGCTTCAGAGGCGATCGCCAAATTAATATTATCAGCATCTTCCCATCCCCACGTATTCACCCCAACCACTTGACCTGCCATATTAATCAGCGGCCCGCCGGAATTGCCCGGATTAATCGCCGCATCAGTTTGCAACACCTTCACCTCAGCAACATCATCTTCTTCATCGTCGCCTTCTTCATATTCCTCTGGTTCGCGAATTGCACTCACAATACCTTGAGTTACAGTTGAAGCAAACTGCCCCAAAGGATTACCCACAGCCACTACTTTATCTCCCACTTTCACATCAAAAGATAACTCTAGGGGAGGATATTCTTGGGGAGAGTCCACTTGTTCCCCTGTGTTCGGGTCGAAGGTAAAATCGCTAATTAAGAGTAATGCTAAATCTTCTTCGGCATTACCAGTAAACACCACCTCTGCCAATCTCAATTTTCCGTCGTGAGTTTCGACTAAAACCTGTTCGATTTCATCTTCTTCATAGAAGTAATCTTCATCGGCAATATCTTCTACCACGTGATAGTTCGTGACAATTATGTCCGGAGATACAAAGAACCCGCTTCCTGAAGAAATCTCTTCTTCTGTATCCCAATCCATGACGTAAATTGAAACTAAGGACGGCAAGACTTGCTCGACTGCATCCGAAAAATTTCCTGCTTGAGTTTTGAACTCTTTCAATTGCTTCTGCAAAGCTTGTTGGTCTGCTTGCATTTTGCTATAGAGTTGCTGAACCTTTTTCACTTCCAGCTTTAATTGAGTTTCTCTAGCGCTCATATTTGGCTTTTACCTGAAATAAATTGCTGATTAATTTTGGATGTTTGATTGTAGATTGTGGATGGGGATGTTAAGAATTATAGGACTTACGAAAAAAAACCGGTTTTTACCATAAATCTTGGGCTATACAGCGAGACTTACATCAGAAACCGGGTTGCTCCACACTCGTGCGGAGCGTCCTAAATTAGTCAGATATTTTTGAAATCTATCGCGCAAGTCCTACCTAAAATCCCATCAAAAATCTACAATCAGACTGCTACTCTACCTGTTTGGCCGAAGCAAACCGCCTGTTATTTTTATTTTACAAAAGGCGATATATCGCGTCTAAAAGCATTGACAAAGAGATGCGGATAGCCTTTAGGAACCACGTTGAACTTGGACAAATATTTCCTCCAAAATTTCACTAGCTCCCTGTTGGCGCAAGCGGTGAGCGAGGTCAATTCCCAGCAGTTCAGCAGTTTCGGCAGCGCCGGAAACAGTATCTTTGACGAAGCGCTGGCCGTCCAGACTCGATACCATTCCGGTTAAGGTTAATTGACCGTTTTCTATTTTGGTATTGACGCCGATCGGCACTTGACAGCCACCTTCTAATTCCCGCAGAAATGCGCGTTCTGCATAACATCTTTGGGCGGTTTCCGAGTGTTCGAGAGCTTTAATCACTTCCATGATTTCTGTGTCTCCGGCGCGGCATTCGATGCCCAAAGCACCTTGTCCGACGGCGTGAAGGGAGATTTCAGCAGGGATAATTTGGTGGATACGATCGCCCATTCCCAATCTTTCGAGGCCGGCAACTGCTAAAATAATCGCGTCGTAACCGCCATCATCTAATTTAGCGAGTCTCGTATTGAGATTGCCGCGAATATCTTTAAATTCAAAATGAGGGAAATGGTGCCGCAGTTGAGCCAGCCGCCGCAGAGAAGAAGTCCCGATTACTGAACCTTCTGGGAGGGTGTCGAGTTGCTTGTCTTTGTGCTTGGAGTGAACTACCAAGGCGTCAGCGGGATTTTCCCGTTCGGTGACGCATCCTAAAATTAAACCTTCGGGCAAATTGGTAGGCAAATCTTTGAGGGAATGAACGGCAAAGTCCGTTTCATTGTTAATCATCCCCGTTTCTAATTCTTTGGTGAAAAGTCCTTTATCGCCAATTTTAGCGAGGGCGACATCAAGAATTATGTCCCCTTGGGTGGACATGGTGTGGACTTCAAAAGTGTGTTCCGGGAAGTGTTTCTGTAGCTGTTCTTGCACCCAGTGGGTTTGCACGAGAGCGAGTTGGCTTTTGCGGGAACCGATGCGAACGGTTCGGGAAGGGGCAGATGTGGTTGGGGACATAAGATCGATCGGAGGATAGCTTGAAATCAGCCAATATATTCACCTGATCTAGCGTACCGCAGGTGGGGACTTTAATTGCTGGTTGGGATAATTCGGGCGATAAAATAGAAATACCAGATTTTGACCGCCTGTTTGAAAAAAGGATGCAACGGTAGGCAAGCTTCAAACCTTTACATAATAAGCCATTGCCAATCTAAAATCTAAAATCGTATGACGGCCCGTAGCAGTGATTCTTGATGATGTTTCCCATCCAGCATTGGGCTTTGCTGGCATGGGGGCGATCGACATTCCGAAGCAAAGGCTGCCGGCGATGTAAGATTTACCTAGGGTCGAGCCGGATGAACCTGGTTGACATTAGGAGTTAGCTTAGCTGCGGCGAGAAAGAATTAGCTCAAAAGTTGCCAGATTTGGATAGAAAAATGTAGTGGCGAGGGAAAAAGGGCGATCGTACTTCTAAAGCCACCAAATAGCTTAGCATCAAAAGTGAATTTGTCAAATTACTCAAATCCTAAAACTATGAAAAGTGATCTTGACGTAGCTCGTTACTTTTTATCTCGTGTCGATCGAGAAGCAGGCGATACCATTTCTCCTCTGAAACTGCAAAAGCTCGTGTATTATGCACAAGCTTGGAGTTTAGTCTTTAGAGGCCAGCAGCTATTTTTTCAAGATATTGAAGCTTGGGTTTTCGGCCCCATTGTCCGCCATGTTTGGGATGAGTACAAAGCTTACAAATATACCGATATTCCCGCTCCTGATAATTTTGAGGGAGAATTTGAAGAAGATGAGATTGAGGTACTCGAAGAAGTTTGGAATGCTTATGGAGAATTAAGTGCTAAACATTTGGCAGAATTGACACAATCTGAGACACCTTGGCTCAACGCCCGCCAGGGATTAGAACCTGCGGAAACATCAACTAAAATCATTTCCCACGAGGATATGAAATCCTGATATGCACCTTTGGTGGAGGCGTAAGTGCAGCTTCGCTGACAAAAGGTCGATCGAACTTTTAGCCCTCAGTTACGGCAGTCAATAACTGAACTTCAATTCCTAAAGTCCGAGCACTGCGAGCCCAAGCCTCATCGCCAGTCACCAAAAGCAACTGATTAGAACTTGCTACTGCTAAATGCAGTGCATCTAAGGTACGCAACGGTACTTCAAAGTGGCTAATCCAATCGCGAGCTAAATTGTAATGAATTGACTCTAAGGGGATGCGAGTATAAAAATCACTGTCCAAGTCTGCCTGAAACTCTATTGCTATTTGTCTTGCCCTTTCCTGAGAAATTTCTCTCATTCGCACTCTGCGAGACAGTGCGGAAAAAAATTCTACCTCAACTAGCTGACTTAACCCTAGTTCAGTCTCAGTCCCCAGTAACTGCTGAGATGCTTCGCTAAGACCTTCTGGCCAGTAATTGGGAGCAATGACGCTAGTATCCAAGTAAATCAATAGCGTTCCTCCTGTCGTAGCCTAATGACTGTTGCACTCAGGGGTTCACCCTTTACTTGAATAGAGTCTCGGAATCTCTTGAGTTCAGCTAACCGCTGCTTTTTCGTGAGCGGCGGGACTACGCGAGCTACTACTTTACCTTCGTGTACGATTGTCACTTCTTCTCCTTTGGCCACCTTTTCCAAGATAGCTTGCAGGCTCTGCTTGGCTTCTTCAACACTAATCGCAGGCATCTTATTAGTTGTTTAGGTACAATTTAATTGTACATCAAGGAAAACTTCAAATTTCAAATCTAAAATAGTATTAACGTGACCCAGCTTGAAGTGCAGAATTTGCTATCCCAACAACTTCTGACTGCCTTCCATTTTTGAGACTTACTCGGTAAAGTACACCCAGCCTTTGCCACTCCACATAAGAAATGCAGTAATTACCACAAGTCTGGAAATAAATTCCCCTCATTCCGCCTGCTAATTCAATGCTTCTATAAGTATCCCTAGGCAATTGCGATGGAGGCGAAAACGGTTCATTTTTTTTAGCTGTGATTGTGCCAAAAGCACAAGCTCCGCCGCGGCAGTCTTTGCCTAAATACATTTCAACAATGTAACCGTGGGAGCCAGCTTGCACGTCAAAATCAAGTTGCTGAGAGTCAGATAAAGGAAGTAGGCTCGGTAGAAAAACAGGTACTCGTGTTTTGCCTTTGATTTGCTGAGAAATGTTACTTACTGGAAAACGAGTATTAGCTTGATTTGTACCTGAATTGTTGGGAATTGGGGGGAATTTTTGGACAAAGTTTCTCCATTGTACAACTCTAGTTTTCTCAACGTTCAGAGTAGGAATAGAATATTTTTCTACAGCAACAGATGGCTGGCCGCCTGGAAGGTCGAAATTGCGGCGAATTACTGTAATTTCTGGTTTCCCTAGTCCGTAAGTTGTGGCTGTGGTACGGGCGAGATTGCAGCTAATTTTGAAGTTTCCCATGTCAATGTTGCCATTTGCGGCTCCGTAAGACCAATTGTAACCGGCCCAAGTGCGATCGCGATCGCACAAAAAACGCGAAATCTCAAACATCTTGGCAATATGAACATCGTACAACCGCAACTTGGAGCTGCCGGCAGATTGTGTAGTATTGCGATCGGGTACAATAAATTGTATCGGTTGCCAGCTATCTTCACGGGAATAATTAAACCAGCGGATTTCTGTAATCGGGAGTTCAGTCCTTGCTAACGCTGAGTTTGGTGTCAAAGGTGCGATAGTAAAAGCAGTCACCACACAAGCAAAAATCGCCGCAAATAGCCATCTTCCCCTCATCCTGATTTCTCCCTAAGTAGGTCAGCGCAAAAAAACAATAGCATCTTGTAAGGGGCGAGTGCGAGTTAAGATATATCATACAATAAGGGTAAGGTGCGCCCTTACGCACCCTACATATAGAAGTTGCGCCTCCCCGACTGCTAAACTTAACGCTTCCCAGCTTGAATAGCAGAATTTCCTATTAAAAATACATCAGATTCTCGTCCGTTCTTAATGGCGACGGTATACATAAAACCCTGAGTTTTCCACTGAAGAGTTGCTGTGCAGTAAGCCCCGCAACCGTTATGATAAACTCCTTTCACTCCGCCCGCAAGTTTGACATTTTTTAACGTCTTAGTTACCCCTTCTAGTTTTGTAGTAAACTCCCCGCCTTTTTGACCTAGAATTGACCCAAAAGAGCAAACTGTCGTACCGCCGCAATCTGGTTTATAATCGATTGAAATAGTATAGCTGTTTGCTTGTGCTGTAGTTGGATAGTACATTTTTCCCGAAAGCGGAATCCTGCTGGGAATAAAAATAGGCACTTGCGTTTTGCCTTTTAACTTTTGCAAAATTGGATTTACCGGAACCGCAGTGCCTCCTTGAGCAATTTGTGTTGTTCCCGATTGTCGCTGCGACAATTGCGAAGAGCCAAAAACAACCGAAAGAGGTACTAAAGCAGTCAATACACCAGCAGAAGTAGCCAAAAGTAATAATTTCTTCTTCACGGTCTTTTTCCTTAATATTCCAAGAGTTTAGTTGGGTGGCAAACCGCATTCACCTATCTACAACCATAATTTAAAATACTAAATTAACACTCGCTTTTCCGGGAAAAATGTTTTTTGACTATCTTGACAAGGTTGCCAGAATATGAAGTCATCTATAATATAGAGAAGGCGAGCAATTTAGGAATAGAACGTGGAACTGCAAGAGTATTTACGCCAGCACGGATTGGAAACCTTGTCCGAAACTTATCATATCAAAGTTACCCGCCACCGCCAATATCCCGATTTAGTCTGTCTGAAATACTCGCAGATAGAATCTCCCCTGGGCGAAAAAATAGTCCAGCAGTGCCGAGGTATTATTTTAGATTCATCTCAAAATTGGCAGATAGTTTCTTATCCCTACGACAAATTTTTTAATTACGGAGAAATTCACGCCGCTGCAATTGATTGGAGTCATGCCAAAGTTTATGAAAAACTAGACGGTTCTCTGACTGTACTGTATTTTTACAAGGGAGAATGGAGAGTGCAATCTAGCGGTACTCCCGACGCCGCCGGCGAAGTTAACGGTTTTGGATTCACTTTTGCCGAACTTTTTTGGAAAGTCTGGCAAGAATTGGGATATCAATTGCCGGAAGAAACCGACCAGTGTTTTATCTTTGAATTGATAACGCCTTACAATAGAATAGTTGTCCAGCCAAAAAACAATCAAATCGTGCTGCACGGGGTTCGCAACACTCAAACGCTGCTAGAAACCGACCCGAGTATTTGGGCAAATAAATACGGATGGGAATTGGTCGTATCCTATCCTTTAACTAGCTGGAAAGAAGTTATCGAAGCGGCTCAACATTTAGATCCGATGAATTCGGAAGGGTATATTATCTGCGACGCTAACTTCAACCGAGTTAAAGTTAAGTCTCCGCAATATGTCGCGATTTCCCATCTGCGCGCAGGGTTTTCGACTCGTCGCCTGATAGAAATTGTTTTAACTAATGAAGGAGAAGAGTTTTTAGCTTATTTTCCTGAGTGGAGTGAGTTGTATCAACAAGTTAAGGACAAATATCAATCTTTGATTGAAGAAATTGAGGAAGCTTACCGACAACACGAACATATTGAAGTTCAGAAAGATTTTGCATTAGCTGTGAAACATTTGCCGTATTCCGGGATTTTGTTTTCTTTGCGGGCCAGAAGAGTTGCGGGAGTGAAAGAAGCTCTCCGTGATGTTACGATCCATAAAATAGAGGAGCTATTGGGTTTAGATTACATCCATCTAGGTTTGTAGTAACGACTACAGTCGTTTCTTGAATGAGGACTAAAACCCTCACTACGAACAAAGATTAACATTATATTTTAGGTGACAGAATAAAGAAGTAAATGCACCTAATTCAACCTAAGATACAGGTGGCTAAAAAGCTTGCTGTATCAGCCTTCTTCCTTCTTTCGACGGACATCGGACTGACATCCGTTACATCCGTTACATAATCCGTTGTCGAACTTCCTTCTAATTACCATGAAAAGAGTTATTGTACTTGTCGGTTTACCCGCTTCGGGAAAATCTCAATTTGCTAGGGAATTGCTGCTGTCGGAACCTGCAAAGTGGGTGCGTAGCAATAAAGATTTGCTCAGAGAAATGGCTCACGCTTCTCATTGGTCGCCGGCGAATGAAAAGTTTATTGTGCAGTTGAGAGATACGATTATTTTGATGGCTTTGGAAAGCGGCAAGCACGTCATTGTTGATGATACTAATTTCGGGCATCACATCGAGCATATCAAACAGTTAGTAAAAGGTAAAGCCCTCGTCGAAGTTAATGATTCTTTCCTGCAAGTTCCGGTTGAGGAATGTATTAAACGGGATTTGAAAAGGCTTAATTCGGTGGGCAAAGATGTGATTATGAAGATGTACAATAAGTATGTGCGGGTTCCCGTTGGGCCGCCGGAATATAACCCGGATTTGCCGGATGCAATTATTGTCGATATGGACGGTACGCTGGCACTTCTCAATGGCAGAAATCCTTTTGATGCTTCGACGTGCGATCGCGATTTGCCAAATCAGCCAGTTTTAGATACCGTTCGCAAGTGGCAGTCCAGCGTTAATATTATTGTAGTGTCGGGCAGGACGGATGACTGTCAGCCTCAAACTAAAAAATGGTTGCAGCAGTACGAGGTGAATTATGCCAACCTTTATATGCGGAAAACCGGAGATATGAGGAAGGATTCTATTATTAAAGAGGAGTTCTATCGGCAGCATATTGAAGGAAAATATAACATTAAGTTTGTTTTGGACGATCGCCAGCAAGTTGTTGATATGTGGAGAGGCTTGGGATTGACGGTATTCCAAGTAGATGAAGGGGATTTTTGACCTATGGTTTTTATGACAATTGTCCCATGCCTAATGCTATAATCAAAGTAACATTACAAAAAATTTTGTTATGATAGCCATTCCCCAAGAACCCCAAAAAATGACGGTTGAGGAATATCTCGAATGGGAAGCTCAACAAGAGATTCGCCACGAATATGTCAACGGCGAAGTTTTTGCCATGACAGGCAGTACAATTCCCCATAACGATCTTGCACTCAACTTTTACAGGAACTTGTACCCGCATCTGCGTTCTAGAGGCTGTCGGATCAACGTGTCAGACGTGAAATTGCAAGTCAGTTTTCAAAGCCGTTACTACTACCCTGATGTGATAGTCAGTTGCGACCCTCAAGACATGAATTCCCGCACATTCATTCAGAATCCTAAAATCATTGTGGAAGTTCTTTCTCCCAGTACAAGTGCTAAAGATCGGGATGAAAAATTCACTTGTTACCTAAAAATTCCGACTTTGCAAGAGTATATCTTGATTGATTCACAAAAGATTTTTGTTGAACGTTACTGTCGGGGCGAGGGCAGAATGTGGCTTTACTATTCTTACACTGCTGGAGAGATTATCACTTTATCAAGTATTGGGTTTGATTTGCCGATCGCACTTTTGTATGAAGGTGTTGGATTTGAAACAGAAACAGAAACGTAAATGGGAATATTGAAAACCGCAATCTCTGTAGGGGCGGGTTCACCGAAATCTTTAACACAAATCAAACAATCTGATAAACCCGCCCTCCAACACCCTATTTTACATCAACATTTGATTCAAGAAATTAATGGTAAATTTGTATTTTCTATCGGGTGGGGGCGAGTTTAGGAGATTATTAATTTTTTCCATAGATGGTTGGTGAACCCGCCCCTACGGTTCAATTGTACCTGGTGTTGATTCAATACAGTTCAAACTACCGCGTCCAAGCCAGCCAGCGATTAAACAAATTCTTCACAAACGGAGTCAAACGAGTGCGATTGTAAGCATCTCCGGCTTTCCGAATTGCATCAGCTTGTGTCGGATACGGGTGAATTGTGCTAGCAATCTTTCCCAAACCAATATTGTTAACCATTGCCAAAGTAATCTCGCTGATCATATCCCCAGCGTGTCGCGCTACAATAGTTGCACCTAATATTTTATCGCTGCCTTTTTTGACGTGAATTTTCACAAATCCTTCCTCTTCGCCGTCAATAATTGCCCGATCGACTTGACTGAAAGGAATTAAAAATGTATCGATATCAATGCCTTTTTCCTCAGCCTCGTGTTCGCCCATTCCGACGCGCGCAATTTCCGGATCTGTATAAGTACACCAAGGTATCGTCAAAGCGCTGAGCTTTTTGCGCCCGAAAAACAGAGTGTTTTGAATCACCATTCTCGCGGCAAAATCAGCAGCGTGAGTAAATTTATGCTTCATGCAAATGTCCCCAGCGGCATAAATGCGGGGATTGGTAGTTTGCAAATTGTCATTGACAAATACGCCTTTTTGTGTATCGTATTCTACGCTGACAGATTCCAGATTCAATCCTTCGACGTTGGGCGATCGCCCTGTACTCACAATAATTTCATCTACTGTTACCGATGCTTCCTCACCTTGACATTTATAATAAATTACTTTGCCTGCATTTGTTTTCTCAACGCGCTCTATTTTGGATTCAAGTATTAGCTGAATTTTTTCCTTTACAAAAGCCTGCTGTACAATCGTAGCAGCCTCCGCATCTTCTTTGTCTAAAATCTGAGCATTTTTGTGCAGCAATACGACTTCCGAACCCAGTCTGCGAAAGGCTTGGGCCAATTCGCAGCCGATCGGCCCTGCGCCAATTACAGCTAAGCGTTGTGGCCTTTCCGTGAGGTTAAAGACAGTTTCATTTGTCAGATATCCAGCTTCCTGTAAACCTGGAATTTGCGGTTGTAGCGCCCTTGCACCTGTGGCAATTACTGCTTTTTTAAAGCGGAGAGTTTTGCCTGCAACTTCTACTGTATTATTGCTAGTAAAACGACCAGAACCTAAAAAAACATCAACTCCTAATTTGTACTGGTAGCGTTCAACAGAATCAACATCGCTGATTCCCGCCCTGATGCGGCGCAGCCGTTCCATCACAGCGGCAAAATCCACTTCTACACTGTCAGAAACATTAACACCAAATTTACTTGCTTCCCAGATATCGCCGACAGTGCGAGACGATCGAATTAAAGCTTTTGACGGCACACAACCGACATTCAAACAGTCACCGCCCATTAAATGTTTTTCAATCAAAGCAACTTTCGCGCCCAAACCTGCGGCACCTGCAGCAACAATTAATCCAGCGGGCCCCGCGCCAATTACTACTAAATTATAAGAACTAGCCGGCTGCGGATTTACCCAATCTGGCGGATGCAAATAGGAGACTAATTTCTGGTTGTGTTCGTCCATCGGGGGGACAGTTACGCGATCGACTTCTGACTGGGGCATTCGCAAATCCTCCTAATTAAATACTTTCTTCCAAAGCTTTGCTGGCTATGCGAGTGATAAAGACAGTAACAGCGACAGTAGCAAGAAAACTGATAATATTAATCAACCATTTTACTGCGGAATCTTGAGGACTTGCATACATAGTTTGCGTGCCTATCGCAGCAACCTCTCCCACCAAAGAGCCGGAATAGACGTACATAATTGTACCCGGTATCATGCCAAAGGAACCCAGCACGTAATCTTTCAAAGAAACTTGAGTGATTCCCAGAGCGTAATTCAATAAATTGAAAGGAAATAAAGGACAAAGACGAGTTAAAAAAACAATTTTTAATCCTTGTTGGGAAACTGCGCGATCGAGAGCTTTAAACTTGGGGTGAGATTCCATATATTTTACCACGCGATCGCGGCACAAATAGCGCCCGATCGCAAAAGCAAATACAGCACCTAAAATGGACGCCGCAAATACGTAAACTGAACCCCACCACAAACCAAAAATCGCCCCCCCTCCCAGCGTCAGTACCGAACCCGGTACAAACAGCACAGTAGCCAAGTTATAAGTAGCTACAAAAGCCACCGGCCCCCACCAGCCTAAATCCTCGATCCGCATTAACAGAGTTCTCAAAACATCTTGAACGTAGGCAGAGCGAGTTGCTACAATTAAGAGAGCGAGCAAAAGTGCGATCAAAAAAAACAACACTATGCGTTTAAATTTTACCCTAGCATAATCTTGGATTCGTTCTTTTGCCATGATTCACCCGCAAATATTGATCAGCATTATACTCCAAACTTAAATTATTACTGTCAACTACCATAAAAGCGATAGGTTATGACACCAAAAGCCCAACTCCCAATCCCCGAACATTTCGACCCCAAAAAAGTAGGCGAAGTCTGGCGAGTCCCCTACCAAGAACGGGCCACCCAAGCGAAAGATTGGGCAAAGCAGCACAGCATCCAGCCAGCATCCAGCGACAAAAAACGCATTTGTTTGCTGATAATCGATGCCCAAAATACCTTTTGCTTGCCCGAATTTGAACTATTTGTTGGCGGGCGTTCCGGTAGTGGTGCAGTTGATGATAACCTGCGGCTGTGCGAATTTATTTACCGCAATTTAAACGCGATTACAACCATTGCGCCGACAATGGACACCCACACCGCCATGCAAATTTTTCATCCAATCTTTTGGATAAACGAAGCAGGCGAACACCCCCTACCCGCCGCCATATCAATTACTTTAGAAGACGTGCAGCAAGGCATTTGGAAAGTCAATCCAGCCGTCGCCGATAACATCAGCGGGGGCAATTTATCAGCACTGGAAAAACAGGCTTGCCACTACGTCAAAAAACTCAGCGACGATGGGAAATATCCCCTGACAATTTGGCCCTATCACTCGATGCTGGGTGGCATCGGACACGCGCTGGTTTCTGCGGTGGAAGAAGCAGTATTTTTTCATACTATAGCTCGCAATAGCCAAGCACTTTTTGAAATCAAAGGCGGGAATCCACTGACAGAAAACTATTCGGTTTTGCGACCCGAAGTTTTAGATGGATTCGACGGCAATCCGATTGCTGAAAAGAATGCTAAGTTTATTGATAAATTGCTGGATTTTGATGCAGTAATTATTGCCGGACAAGCCAAAAGTCACTGCGTTGCTTGGACAATTGATGATTTGCTGACGGAAATTTTGGCGCGAGATCGGAATTTGGCAAAGAAGGTTTATTTGCTGGAAGATTGCACTTCGCCTGTGGTTGTTCCGGGTGTTGTTGATTTTACGGAACAAGCAGATGCAGCTTATCAAAAATTTGCGGCTGCGGGAATGAATATTGTTCAATCTACTCAGTTTGAGGTACAATCAAGATAAGTTAGCAACTGGCTGTGAGTATGAGCTTAGTATCTAATGATCTGTCGGCTATTATCCGTACAGAGCGCGGGTTGACGCTCGCAGGTACCGCAGTCCTATCTGCGAGCGTAAAGATTGCCCAGTCAATCGCTGCTTAACTCGTGATATTAAATCCGGTTAGCTATTAAATAATAAAACAAACAAGGATAATGAAATTATGAATCCAAGTAGTGTAGAGCCTTTGTCTGGGCAGTTAACCCTACGCCTTCGCCACCAGCTTCCTGACCATCCAGGTATTTATTTTGTGGTCGGTGAACGCGAACAATTATTTTATATTGGTCAAGCCCAAAACTTACGGAAACGTTGGGCAGGAGCGAGCCATCACCGCTACAAGCAACTTGCTAGAAAAGGATTGGATAAAATCGTTATTAAATATATTCTAGCTTCCGTTTCTGAATTGAAAGAGTTAGAGTGTCAATATATCGAGCAATTTAATCCCTTACTGAACTATGGCAAAGTCAAGAAATACTTGCCCAAAACCAGTCCCCGGTTTTCTGAGTTGCAGCGATTGCTTAAGCTTGCCAGCCAGCCTCTTTTTCCTTCAGTAATATACAAATCGCTTAATGGGCAAACGATTCCCAGAGAGCCGTCAGATTTATTTCGGGGTTTGGTTGCTGGTGTATATGAAGACCAGCAGTTACATATTTTAGTTTTGTGTAGGCAAAATATGGGACAATTGTTATGGAAAAGCTCTGCCGATCGTACAAAAAAACGTTTTTACATCAGCCATGAACAGCAACTCCTAGGAAGTTGTTATTTTTTTGATGCCCGACAAGTTATTTTTACATTTGTGGAGCTATTCGATTGTAATTTTGCCGATGCCGTTTTTCAAGATGTTTATCCAGATATATTAAATTATGAGATAGCAGGTGTGACACTTAAAGGGCTTTCTAAACCTACATTGTTAAGTTCATATTTATTAAAAAACAGCACAAACATCGATAACTTCGCCAAAGATTATCTTTTAGGTGTTGCTGAAAAGTTACAACCATTGCCTGCTGAGTTTAGCCTTAATAAAGAGCTAATTTGGTAAAAACACAAATATTATTAATTTGAAGTATCAAAAAAAAGTACCTTATTTATAATAAGGTAGATTTTTATTTTTAGTAGGTGGGGGCGGGTTTTTGAGACGAGCAATTTTAGGCTGCTCTGGTTGGTAAAACCCGCCCCTACGGTTCATGATTTTCAATAACTATTTCCCATCCAATCTCGGCACTCCCTCCAAAAAAGAGCCGCTCAACATTAACTCAGTCATCCGGTCTAACTTGCCGCTAACTTTTAATTTTTTATTTGTTTGAAAGCGCTGGATATCTGCTTTTAAATTCCCGCTATTATATCCTAATTTACTCAAATAGTCAATAGCTTGTTTGTCACTTAACAAGATATCCGCCGAACGAAAAATCGGCACGTATTCTTCGCGCCAAATCTGGGTAAAAGTTGCCCTATCTAAATAGAAAATCCTGCCCCGTGCCGGGTCTCCAATGGCAGCTACACTGTCATTCATTCCCAGCAAAGCGACCGCGTGGGGTAGCTTCCGAGGGCCGTCAAATAGCCAAAATGCTAGCACTCCGGGGCGATTAATTTGCTGAATTTGCTCCCAAGTTGGCGTTAGTTCGATCGCATTTACGCCCAAAGCTCTTGCTGCTATAATTAACTGCGGCATCGAAGTTCCCAAGCGACTCGTGCCGGCAAAACGCGCTACAGTCGATTCCGTCGCATCGATTCCCCAACGCCTTAACACTGTTGCTAGGGCGGCGGGGGCGCAACTGCTGTTAGATGTTTGCCGAAACACACCGTTGGGCCGCAAATTATCTATTAAATCAGCGTAAATTGGCGCCATAAAATAGTTTTCAGCGCCTGTAAATCCTCCCAATCCCAACAAGCAAATTAAAATTACTGCGATTACTTGCGATCGCGCTGTCAACCAACTTATACTAAAGCCAATACCGCAGACTCCCATCAACATCACTCGTAGCAAAGTCCAAGTAACTCGCATCCCGTGAAAGCGCCACTCGATCGGCAAAACAGGCATTTGAGGCATATTTAGAGCCAGTAGCAGCAAGGCAATATAAAAACCCAAAAAAGCTAAGGCGATCGAATTTCTGCCCTTAAACAAATCGTTAGCCGTCACTCCCGACCGAACTAACACCCGCCCGAACCGCATTCCCCAGACAAACAGCACCGAACCCAGCACCAGCGTCACTAATATTTCCATGAACTCAAAATTTTGTTGCTTAACTAGGTTGTAACATTTATGCGATCGACTTGAACCCCAATCAATACTGGGAGAGAGGAAGAGTGGGGGAGAGAATTTGACGATGTTTGGGTTTCGTTCCTGAATTTCCAGCTACAATCGAATAAACAGGATTTATCCCAAATCCAAGCAGTCCAAACAACTCTTAACCCTAAAGGCTTGACCTGCATCGCTTGCTCGACATTAAGTTTTGCAAGATTTTTATTGATGAGTATGAGTCAATGGTTGAGTTGGTAAAGCAAAGAAAGCAAAAAGAAGCGCTGGAAGTTTTTCCACGAAACAAGGGGCATTAATTATGAATTAGTATTAGGGATTAAATAAATACTTTGGTGAAAAAGATCAGCAAATTATTGACTCCGTAACTTTCTCCACAAAAGTCAACAACGAATCAAGGAGTAGAAAGTGCAATGTCGCAAAATATTATTCGGCTTAGTAAAGTAGTTCCGTTGGGCTTCGGCTCCATTTTTTTGTTAATGATGAGCATTGGATTTGCCACTAAATTGAGTATGGATAAGTTAGCCGAAGCTATTGAGTGGCAAACGCACACTTATGTAGTCCAGACAAATTTGCAAGCCCTAGAAAAAACTTTATTGGATGCTGAAACAGGACAGCGAGGGTTTATATTCGCTGGAAAGGAAGAATTTTTAGAACCTTACAAAAAGGGGACAGTCGCTTTTTATAAAACAGTAAAGGAGACAAAAGAGTTAGTAAAAGATAACCCTCAACAAGTTAAAACTTTGAAGGAAGTTGAAAATTTTGGTCAGCAAAAACTCGATGAATTAGCGGAAACTATATCCCTGAAAAGGGCTGGTAAAGAAGCAGAGCTAAGAGCATTGGTGATTTCAGGTAAAGGCAGGATATTAATGGATGAAATTAGGGATAAGCTAGCAGAAATGCTTACGGTAGAAGATGATTTACTGGTTCAACGAACAAAATTAGCAAAACAGTCGGAGCAATTAGCGACGATTGTTTCTATAGGAGGTACGGTTGTTGCTGTAGTATTGGGTTCATTTATTGTATTATTTATTTTTGATAAAATTATCCGACCAATCAATCAGGTAGCAAATACGATCGCCAGTTCTTCCACAGAAATTGCGGCGACAGTTGAACAGCAGGAACGCACAGCCGCACAGCAATCGAGCTCTGTAAATCAAACTACAATCACAATGGATGAGTTGGGCGCTGCTTCCCAACAATCAGCCCAGCAAGCCCAAGCTGGTGCGGAATCTGCACGGCAAGCTTTAAAGAGCACTGAAAGGGGAACCCTAGCAGTGGAGAAAACCCTGGAATCGATGACAATATTGAAAGAAAATGTCGGGGCAATGGCGGCCCAAATTCTGAAATTGAGCGAACAAACCCATCAGATTGGCAATATCTCTACTGATGTCACAGATTTAGCCAATCAAACAAATATGCTGGCACTGAATGCCTCAGTAGAAGCAGTCCGGGCGGGCGAAAACGCCAGAGGTTTTACTGTCATAGCCACAGAAATCCGCAAACTAGCAGACCAAAGTAAGAAATCAGCCGAGAAGATTAACCGCCTAGTCGATGATATCAAGACAGCGATAAATTCCACCGTAACGGTGACAAAAGAAGGTACTAAAACAGTAGAAGAAGGAACCAAAATCAGTCAAGAAACAGCAGCAGCTTTCTCGGAAGTGGCAAATGCTGTTAACAATGTGGTATTGAACAATCAACAAATTTCTCTAACTGCTCAACAACAAGCAGTTGCTATTAAACAAGTAGTCGAGGCGATGAACTGCCTCAACCTATCGGCAAAAGAAACTGCTAGTGGTATTACTCAAACCAAAGTAGGCACTCAACAATTGAACGAGGCAGCCCAAAATCTCAATTCAATTGTCTAAAGGGTGCTCAGTCTTTTGGGCTAGCAGATTAGCAATTGATAGCATTGAGTCAATCGATTTTAGATTTTAGATTTTAGATTTTAGATTGGAGTATTGACCCCACGGATAAATTCGGGGGTTCCTTTATCGGATACAGGTTTTTTATTTCTGGACGGATGAATCCGGGGGCTTGTATCCTGGATACTGTCGGTCAAAACGATCGCACGCGAGTGTATCGCCAAAGCCAGGGCGATCGAATTTCTGCCCTTAAACAAATCCTCTTCTGTAACGGGCGATCGAACTAACACCTTTCCGAACCCCCTTCCCCAGACCAACAGCACCGAACCCAGCACCAGCCTCACAAGTATTTCCATAAGTTCAGAATATGGTCGCTTAACTAGGTTGTAACACGCTCTGCGATCGTCCGCGGGGAGCGGGGCAGGAGAAGACGGGGGAGTGGGAGTATTTTTATTTTGCCTCCTGCCTTCTTCCCTCTTTCCTCTTTCTTTAACCACACCTAAAATTTGCCAAATGTCAAGGGACTCGATCGACTTTCCCCCACCTTAGCCACCAAGTCCCAAACAAGATTTAGCGCCGCAAATAATTCCCCAAATCTCTTGCCACAAACGGCCACATCCGTTGTAATATAGATGTAAGTCGCAGCCCGTTAAAGTAATCAACCAAAAATTAAGCCGCTCAATATATTCACGCTCCAACGAGCGATGAGTTGTATTGAGCGTGCCTATTCAGGAGCGATAAAAGCTCGTCAGACACCCAAAATATTCAGGAAGAATCATGCCATCAAGAGCCGCCAACGATGTAGACGTAGCAGAGCAATATTGGCACTACCTAGAAATATCCAAGGTTGCAACTATCTTAGAAACCAACCTGGAAAGCGGTTTAGAACCGACAGAAGCCAACCATCGCCAACAGAAATTCGGGCCCAACGAACTAACAGTTAAAGCAGGGAAACCAGCCTGGTTAAAATTTATCCTGCAATTTAACCAACCACTGTTAATCATCTTGCTGAGTGCGGGTTTAATCAAAGCAGCGATCGGAGAATGGCTAAACGCTAGCGTAATTTGGGGCGTAACAACCACCAACGCTACTATTAGTTTCATCCAAGAAGCTGGAGCCGAGAAAAAAATCGAAGCCCTAGCCCAAGCTGTCACCACCGAAGCCACAGTCATTCGGGGTGGCAAAAAATTAAGAATTCCCTCCAAAGAACTCGTTGTCGGCGACTTAGTAATCCTGACTTCCGGCGACAAAGTACCGGTAGACTTGCGATTAGTGAAAGTCCGCGACTTGCAAATCGACGAATCGGGACTTACAGGGGAATCTGTTGCTGTCGAAAAAGAATTAGGACAGTCTGGAGACTTGGTTCTGCCACAAGAAACGCCACTAGCAGAACGGGATAACATGGCCTATGCCGGCAGTTTTGTCACTTTTGGCCAAGCTAGTGGCATCGTAATTGCGATCGCCAATAAAACCGAAACCGGCAAAATCTCCCAACTATTAGATCGGCACATCGATCTCACCACCCCCTTAACCCGCAAATTCAACCAATTCAGTCAAAACTGGCTGTTATTCGTGTTGGGAATGGCAACCTTGACCTTCGCCGTCAGATTGGGGCGGCCAGTCCCTGCGGGAGTTTCAGCCTTTAAAGAAGCAGTCGAACCCGCAGTCGCCCTGATTGTCGGCGCAATTCCCGAAGGCTTACCCGCCGTCATCACCGTCACCCTAGCCGTAGGCGTTTCCCGGATGGCAAATCGCCACGCGATCGTCCGCAAATTGCCCGCAGTCGAAACCCTCGGCGGCGCTACAGTCATCTGTTCCGACAAAACCGGAACTTTGACGGAAAACCAAATGACGGTGCAAGAAATCTATTCTGGCGGCGAATCCTACTCAGTTACGGGTACGGGATACAGCCCTGAAGGCGAAATTCAGCTCAACAAACTACCAATTACTGTCAGTCAAGCTCCAACTTTGCAAGAATGTTTGCAAGCTGGAATGATGTGCAATGACTCTCACTTGGAATTTAAAGATGATGATTGGATTGTCGTCGGAGATCCGACAGAAGGAGCGTTAATTACTGTTGGCAAAAAAGCCGAATTGAGTCAGCAAACTTTGTCCAAGTCAATGCAGCGGCTGGATTCAATTCCCTTTGAATCTCAGTTTCAATACATGGCGACGCTGCACCGAACTCCCACTGGCAAAATTTTGTACGTCAAAGGTTCCGTAGAATCTGTTTTGAGTCGATGCGGTTCCAGTCTCGACACTCAAGGAAATCTGGTAGAAGTCGATCGCGAACAAATTCACCATCAAGTCGATGAAATGGCAAAGCAAGGCTTGCGCGTCTTGGCTTTAGCAAAAAAGCCAGTACCCCAAAGCCAAAATTCCGTCGATCACTCGGATTTGGAGTCGGGGCTGATTTTCTTGGGACTGCAAGGTATGATCGACCCGCCGCGGGCTGAGGCGATCGCAGCCGTCCAAGCTTGTCAAACCGCCGGCATCCAAGTCAAAATGATTACCGGCGACCACATCGCTACAGCCAAGGCGATCGCCCGCCGCATGGGATTCCGCAAAACTAAACACCACAGAGAACTTGTAGCCTACACCGGCGCTCAACTCGCCTCGATGAGCAAGCAGGAACTTGGCGAAGCTGTAGAAGCCGGCTCAGTTTTTGCCCGCGTCGCCCCAGAACAAAAACTACGCCTCGTAGAAGCTTTGCAACTTCAAGGCGAAATCGTGGCGATGACGGGAGACGGCGTTAACGACGCGCCGGCGCTGAAACAAGCGGATATCGGTATTGCGATGGGCAGCGGTACCGAGGTTTCTAAGGAAGCCGCCGACATGATTCTTACCGATGATAACTTTGCGTCGATCGAATCTGCTGTCGAAGAAGGGCGATCTGTTTACAAAAATCTGCTCAAAGCAATCAGCTTCATTCTCCCAGTCCACGGCGGAGAATCGATGACAATTTTGCTCAGCACCCTCCTCGGTCGAGAATTGCCGATTTTGTCGCTACAAATTCTCTGGCTGAATATGCTCAACTCGATCACCATGACTGTGCCTCTGGCTTTCGAGCCCAAGTCACCGGGAGTCATGAAACAGCAGCCCCGACCGGTAAACGAACCTTTCCTCACCGGAAATCGGATCAAGCGAATCATCGCTATTTCTCTTTACAACTGGACTCTGATTTTCGGAATGTTTGAATGGGTACGCCAAGCTCCTTGGGGAACCTTGGAACTGGCCCGCACGATGGCGATTCAAGCTTTGGTAATGGGGAGAATTTTTTACCTGTTGAGTCTGGGCCAGTTGTTGCCTTCTTTGATTGCTAAGTTTAGCGGTTCTAAAGAAGAAGTTAGCGGCGCTCCCGCCCTCGGTGTGGGAATTGTCCTGGCGGTGATTTTGCAGATTATCTTTGCTAATTCTCCGTTTGTCAATCGCATATTTGAGACGGCTCCAATGAACTTGGATCAGTGGCTGATTTGTTTCGGCGTAGCGCTGCCGATGATCGGTGTTGCTCTGTCCGTCAACCGCTTTGACCCGCCCAACTAATTCACCATTAACCTGTATGGTGCGTCAGGCTTGTGGTTAGCACGACAAACTCTGATTTTCCCACTGACGCACCCTACTACCATTAACTTGTATGCTGGTAGGGTGCGTCAGGCTTGTGGTTAACACAACAAACTCTGATTTTCCCACTGACGCACCCTACCGCCTTTCACCTGAAAGTAAGCAATCGATCTGAAATTAATATTTTTTAGCTATGTATTCATCTTCTATACAATCTTACTACAATAACCCTTGTTCCTTTCATTTTCGCATGAAGCATTTAATATCACAACTCCAATTGCGAGGTGATGAAAAAATTCTAGACGTAGGATGTGGAGACGGGAGACTAACTGTAGAAATTTCCAAATATTTGCCCCAAGGTTCTGTTATTGGTCTTGATTGTTTTCCATAAATTATAGCATTTGCTAAAGGTAAGTTTAATTGCGAAAATCACCCGAATGTAGAATTTCAATTAGGCGATGCAAGAAGCCTTGAATTTGAAAAAACATTTGACGTAATTGTTTCTTTCGCAGCTCTTCATTATATCCACGATCATATCCCCGTGCTAACAAGATTTAAAGAAGCGCTTAAGCCTTCAGGAAAAATTTTACTATCTATCTATGAATGAATGCTCTCACAATTCTATTCCATTTATAGTACAAAAAATACTGTTGCATAGTAATTTCCCAGAATTAAAAAAACTTCATTATCAGTTTTATTCGCCAGACGAATATCGACAAATGTTAAAGTCTCTGGGATTTTGTATAAATAGTGTCGAAGTTTTTTCTTATCCAATAAACGATCGTAGCAAACAAGAAATAAAGCAACGAATTGAAAAAAATTGGATTTCTTTGACTTCTCGGATACCTCCAGAAATTTACGATATTTTTATTGACGATTTAGTAAATGCTTATATGGAACGCAATCCTCCCAACCAGAGCGGTTTAATTGAAAGTGAAGAAGGATGGTTAGAAATTCAAGCAACTGCAATACCGTAACCCAAAATTATTTCTGTATTGTAGACTACAATTAACCGCAACCTTAAAAAACGAGACATATATTAACAAACTAAATGTACGGTGGCTTAGATGTTGGCCGCTTATTGACAATAGATTTGAATGCCGCGCGATCGGAATTCGCCCACGATATCCGTATCCCGGCAATACCTATATACCCACTGGCAGGTGTGTTCACTCACCTTTATGACGAAATGTTAAAAATCTCTACATTAATGCAGTAGGTGTGATTTAATTTAAATCGTTAAAAGTTAATGATTAATCTGCAATTAATATTTTTTAGCTATGTATTCATCTACTATAGACTCTTACTACAATAGCCCTTTTCCCTTTCATGTTCGCATGATGAATTTAATATCACAACTCCAATTGCGAGGTGACGAAAAAATTCTAGACGTAGGATGTGGAGACGGGAGAATAACGGCAGAAATTTCCAAATTATTGCCCCAAAGTTATGTTATTGGTAGTGATATATTTCCGGAAGTTATAGAGTTTGCTAAAAATAAGTTCGATCGCCAAAATCACCCGAATTTAGAATTTCAAGTAGGCGATGTGAGAAGCCTTGAATTTGAAAATTCATTTGACGTGATTGTTTCTTGTGGAGCTCTTCATTATATCCACAATCATATCCCCGTGCTGACAGGGTTTAAAGAAGCGCTCAAGCCTTCAGGGAAAATTTTACTATCGTTTTTAGGGGAAGGCTCTAACAATTCTTTTCATTCTGTGTTGCAAGAATTACTCCTGGATAGTAAATGGAAAGAATTAAATAATCTTAGTTATCAGTTTTATTCGCCTGCCGAATATAGAGAAATGTTAAAAGCTGTGGGATTTACTACAGATACCGTAGAAATTTATTCCTACCCGTTAAAGGATAATAAGAGCAAAACAGAAATAAAGCAACGAGTTGAAAAAGATTGGTTTTCTTTGAGTACGAGGATACCTCCAGAAATTTACGATACTTTTCTTGAGGAGTTAGTAAGTATTTATATGGAACGCAATCCTCCCAACGAGAGCGGTTTAATTGAAAGTAAAGCAGAATGGTTAGAAATTCAAGCAACTACAATACCGTAACAAAAAAATATTTCTGTATTGTAGACTACAATTAACCGCCACTTTTAAAAAGTAGACATATATTAATAAACTAAATGTACGGTGGCTCAGATGTTGGCAGCTTATTGACAATAGATTTGAAGCCCCTCCGATCGCCATTCGCTACAACCCTTGCCCAGCCACTCTTGGTTTGAACCAGTTTTGATAAGCAAATCCGATCGCTCTTCCCAACGCATCCTTATCGATACAGAGCTGTTTCATTCTCAGGAAAACCAGCGTTTTGACTCTTGTCGTGCCTCCGTGCCGACCCTCCCTATCCACGATTTATTAAGCGTTTCATGGATTAGGGCAGCCACGGGGGGCAGCCCCTACAAGAGAATGAAACAGCCCTGCTCATCGATAGCGTTCTCCGAAAAGATTTACTTATCAATCAAATTTAATAATTGTTTTAGAATTTCCGCAAGAGTACGGTAGAGTTAATAACCAAGTCAAGAAAACGTGCGGCTCGCAAAAAGTGAGTTCACACAACAGGGCCGATCGAAATATCGATATTAATCAAACCAGTCAAATCAGCAGGGATAGTTTAAAGACTTATACTAGCGCTAAATCTTTAGCTCTCTCCTGCCAACCTGCGCTCTAAACAGTTAGCTAAACCCAATTAGCGAACAGCAAAAAAGCGCATTGATAACCTTCAGTGAATGTTGTTACAGAAGATTATGAATTGCAGCGAGGCTAGGCTAAGACAAGATTTTCAGATGAATTTTCTGCGCTTTCTCGGCGTAAATTTATCATCAAAGCAGGTGCATCTGCCCTAGGTTGAATACTGCTCAAAGGGTGTTTGGGAAATCCCCCAGAACCCGGTGCAACTGCCGGTGCTGACGGCGCAATACCCGCGGCTACCTCAGTAGTGGCTGTTGCCAACGAGAAAAGAGTCGAAGGAATTGAAAGCACTAAAATCACATTGGGATATATCCCGATCGTCGAAGCAGCACCTTTAATCATTGCCCAAGAAAAAGGCTTTTTTGCCAAATACGGTATGACTGAGGTAACAGTTGCTAAGCAAGCCAACTGGGGCTCGGCCAGAGATAACCTAGAAATTGGCTCGGCAGGCGGCGGCATTGACGGTGGCCAGTGGCAAATGCCGATGCCTTATCAAATTAGTAAAGGTCTGATCACCAAAAACGGCGTCCAAATCCCGATGTATGTTCTGGCCCAGTTGAACACTCAAGGAAATGGAATTGCGATCGCAGCCAAACACCAAGGTAAAGGCATCGGGCTCAAACTAGATCAAGCAGCCCAAGACTACATCAAAGGCCTCAAACAAGCAGGTACTCCCTTCAAAGCAGCCTACACCTTCCCCAAAGTCAACCAAGACTTTTGGATTCGCTACTGGCTAGCCGCTAACGGTATCGATCCTGACGCAGATGCCGAGTTGTTAACAGTACCGCCGGCCCAAACCGTCGCCAACATGAAAACCGGAAGCATGGACGGTTTCAGTACCGGCGACCCCTGGCCCCTGCGGATCGTCCAAGACAAAATTGGCTTCATGTCCGCCCTGACTGGCCAAATCTGGAAAGGTCACCCGGAGGAATATCTAGCAATTCGCAGCGACTGGGTAGACAAACACCCGAAAGCCACCGAAGCCCTCTTAGCAGGACTTATTGAAGCCCAGCAGTGGTGCGACAAACCAGAAAATCGCCCAGAATTAGTTGCCATTACTTCTGGAAGAAACTACTTTGATATATCTCCCCAATTTTTGACGCCTCCCTACGAAGGCAAGTACATGATGGGTGATGGTCAACCAGACATCAACGACTTCAACAGTAGCCCGCTGTACTGGAAGGATGGCGTCGGTAACGTTTCTTATCCCTACAAGAGTCACGATTTGTGGTTCTTAACCGAAAGCGTCCGCTGGGGTTTCCTGCCCACAAAAACATTGGCAGATTCTAAGACAATCATCGATAAAGTCAACCGAGAAGATTTGTGGAAAGCCGCAGCTAAATTAGCAGGAGTTGCTGATGCTGAAATTCCCACAAGTACCTCTCGCGGCGTTGAGAAGTTTTTTGACGGCACAGAATTTAATCCTGCTCAACCAGAAGCTTACCTCAAGAGTTTGGCAATTAAAAAAGTGTGATGGCGTCTTAGCTTCGCATAATTTGGTCTCGAATTGTAGGGTGGATACTGTCCGCCATTGGTGTCAACTTAACGCTCTTTCTCTCAGTCCGCTAGGGACTAAATGTTGAACGTGTTTGTTAACACCAAGGCTCGCCCTACCCTTAATTTATTCTCGAAAAAAACAGCAGAAACATAGGAGATTAACAAGATGGCTGTCAGCACAAATCGGAGAGGCGGAGTCGATGTCCAAGGATCATTTGGCGAGTTTTGGAAGAAGAATTCCCCAAATATCTTGCCGCCAATTTTAGGAGTTTTGGGGTTTCTGTTCGTTTGGCAATTCTTGTCAAGTACGGGACTGATCAAACTGCCTGGGCCGATCAGCATTTGGACTGACGAACGGACGCGGATTTTGTTGCTGTATCCTTTCATGAACTCCAAAACCTACGGGATCGGCTTGTTTTGGCAAACTTTGGCTAGTTTGGAACGGGTGGCAAAAGGCTACACTCTCGCGGCCGTTGTGGGAATTGGTACGGGTGTTTTGGTAGGTACAAATCCTTTTCTAAACCGTGCTTTAGATCCGCTTTTTCAGTTTTTGCGGATGGTGGCCCCTTTGGCTTGGGTGCCGATCGCCCTGGCTGCACTGCAACAAAACGAACCTGCTGCTTTGTTCGTGATTTTTATCACTTCAGTTTGGCCGATTTTAATCAACACGGCTGAAGGTGTCCGCCAAATTCCAGACGACTATAACAACGTTGCGAAAGTGCTGCAGCTTTCTCGTCAGGAATATTACATGAATATTTTGTTTCCGTCAGCACTTCCTTACATCTTCACAGGCTTGAGAATTGCGATCGGTTTGGCTTGGCTGGCGATTATTGCTGCGGAAATCGTGATGTCTGGGATTACGGGTATCGGCTTCTTTATTTGGAATGCTTACCAGCAAAACTACATCAGCGAAATTCTGTTAGCCGTGTTCTACATTGGGGCTGTTGGTTTGTTGCTCGATCGCATGATGGCTTGGTTGCAGCAAAAGATTGCTCCCCCTCAAGGAAAGTAGTTTTGATTTGTGAGTTACCCGTTCCCAGGCTCTGCCCAAGGCGTGACAACAAGCGCGTAAAACCGACCGTCTCTCTTGTTTGTATCCAAGTCTCGATCCCCCCTAACCCCCCTTAATAAGGGGGGGACAAGAGTGTAGTCAAAGTCAACCCCTACTCCCCTTCTTAAGGGGGATTTAGGGGGATCTAGATTCGAGTAAAAGCGACATTATCTATCGAAATAACAAACCTACAAAAAAGGCAAGAAAATCATGTCTGTTTTGATTGCAGTAGAACAAGTCGAAAAAGTTTTTAATTTGTCAGACGGTGGCACATACATAGCCCTCAAAGGCATCGATCTGGAAATTAAAAAAGGCGAATTTATCTCATTAATTGGACACTCGGGCTGCGGCAAATCTACGCTGCTCAATATGGTTGCAGGTTTGGATTTGCCGACAGCCGGATTGGTGACAATTGACGGGCAAAGAATCACCCAGCCAGGCCCCGATCGCATGGTAGTATTCCAAAACTATTCTCTGCTACCTTGGCGGACGGTCAGAGAAAACATTACCCTAGCCGTAGACTCGGTAATGAGCGGCTTACCCAAAGCCCAACGCCTCGAAATCATTCAAAAACACATCGATATGGTGGGCTTAACTCCCCACGCCGACAAGCAACCCGCACTGCTGTCGGGCGGACAAAAACAGCGCGTGGCGATCGCCCGTGCTCTGGCCCTGCGTCCCAAACTGTTACTCTTAGACGAACCCTTCGGCGCTTTGGATGCTTTGACTCGCGGCAACTTGCAAGAAAAGTTGATGGAAATTTGCCAAGAGTACGAAATCAGCGCCCTGATGGTAACTCACGATGTGGATGAGGCCGTGTTGCTGAGCGATCGCATCGTCATGCTCACCAACGGCCCAGAATCGAAGATTGGCGGCATTCTCGAAGTAGACATCCCCCGCCCCCGCAAACGGATGGAAGTAGTCTCACACCCCAGCTACTACGCTCTACGTAGCGAAATGATTTACTTCCTCAACCAGCAGAAGCGCGTCAAAAAACTGCGGGCGCGGAAAGTACCCGCGATCGCCCGCCACGGCCTGGAAAAAGTCAACCTCGAACTCGGCTTTATCCCGTTAGCAGCCTGTGCTCCCCTCGCTGTCGCCAAAGAAAAAGGCTTTTTTGCCAAACACGGCCTCGATGAAGTCCACCTCGTGCGGGAAACAAGCTGGCGCGGCATCGTAGACGGCATCGCCGCAGGTTACTTAGACGCAGCTCAAATGCCCTCTGGGATGGCAATGTGGTTGAGCTTGGGGGGCCACCAAGAGAAGCCGATTCCGACGGTTACAGCCCTCACCATGAGCCGCAACGGCAACGGAATTACCCTCGCGAGGCGCTTTTACGACCAAGGTATCTACACTCTGGCCGACTTTAAAAAAATGCTCCAGAGAACGCCCGCGCAAACGCACCGCATGGGCATCGTTCACCCTTCTTCGATGCACAACCTGTTGCTGCGTTACTGGTTGGCTTCCGGCGGCATTGACCCGGATCGCGATGTGTTGCTCAAAAATATCCCTCCAGCCCAGATGATAGTTGACTTGCAGGGCGGCACTATTGACGGTTTCTGCGTCGGCGAACCTTGGAACTTGCGGGCCTCGATGGAAGGAGTCGGCTTTACGGTGGCGACAGATTTGGAACTGTGGCCCGGACACCCCGCGAAAATTCTCGGAGTTCGGGAAGACTGGGCAAATGCTTATCCCAACACTCACATTGCTCTAGTCAAAGCTTTGCTGGAAGCTTGCAACTATTGCGCCGATCCAAATCACGCCGCCGAGGTTTCGGAAATTGTCGCGGGAAGGGAGTACGTCGCAACCGACAAGAGTTACATCCAACTCGGCGACCCGAAATCGGTTGCTTGCAACCTCGATACTCCCATGCGGGAATACGCCCACCACTTGTTTTCTGGAGAGGGGGTGAATCGCCCAAGCCGCACCGAACAACTCTGGCACATGGTGCAGATGGCACGCTGGGGCGATACTGTGTTCCCGCGCAACTGGGTGGAAATTCTGGAGCGGGTGGTGCGAGTCGGTGCGTTCAGCACGGCGGCGCGCGAGCTGGGGATGGCTGATATTACTTACACTCGCGGTTCTCTCAGCTTGTTTGACGGCTCGGTGTTTAATGCTGACGATCCGATCGGCTATCTCAACAATCTGGCGATTAAACGCGATTTCACGATGGCTGAAGTTGTACTCGATTCCGGCCGCAGAGCTGCTTAGAGCGGTTTTTAGTTGGATAAAAACAGGGTAATTGCTAATTGTTAGTTGTTAGTTTTTAAGTGCTAATTGCTAGTGAGCAATTCCCTCTTCATGACCTCCGTTACATGCGTTACATAATCCGTTGCCGAACTTCCTTCGCCAATCACCCACTCACAATTTCCTAAACCCATGCTCAACACCACTAAGAACCAGACGAACACAAAAACTCCGATCCAGCGGGGAAAAGACCGCCGCCAACCTTTTTTGGTGATGGACAATGTTTACAAAGAATATCCAAACGGTTACAGAGCTTTAGAAAACATCAATCTGAATGTAGCTGAGGGAGAGTTTATTACTCTGATCGGACACTCGGGCTGCGGCAAATCAACACTGTTAAATATGGTGTCGGGTTTTAGCCATCCGAGCCAGGGCACCGTGTCGATTAACGGGCAGCGGATTACGAAGCCGGGCCCCGATCGCATGGTGGTGTTTCAGGGTTACGCTTTGCTGCCTTGGCGGACGGTGTTTGAAAATGTTTATTTGGCGGTTAATTCTGTATTTCCGAATAAGTCGAAGGTCGAAAAAAATGCGATCGTCAATGAGCATTTGGCGATGGTGGGATTGACAGAAGCTGCCCAGAAAAGACCGCCGCAAATTTCGGGGGGGATGAAGCAGCGGGTTTCGATCGCCCGCGCCTTGGCAATTCGCCCGAAAGTGCTGATTTTAGACGAACCTTTTGGTGCTCTGGATGCAATTACTAAGGAGGAATTGCAAGAAGAATTGCTGAAAATCTGGAACGATCACCGCTGTACGGTGTTGATGATTACTCACGATATTGACGAAGCGCTGTTTTTGGCCGATCGACTGGTGATGATGACTAATGGCCCGTCGGCGACAATTGGCGAGGTTCTGGAGATTCCTTTCCCGCGTCCGCGCGATCGGGTTCAAATGATGGAAGATCCGGAATACTACAATTTGCGGAACTATGCCCTAGATTTCCTGTTCCGTCGTTTTGCACACGATCACGATGCCTAATCGGTTGGGAAATCAAAGTTAAACAGGAGAATTTGAGACTTATGGAACAAGTTTAATTCTTGTGGGCAGTAGGTTTTAGGCATCCTGCGGGCTCAAGACGAGCTTTTTTGCAGAAGTCTATTGAAAAGTTGAAGCCCCAGTGTTCCCCGATGTCAGGGGAACATCGCTACGGGCGCAATTTTCCCGATCCGGTTGGGTAAACTGAAGCTTAATGGTGGGCGAGAAGTTTTTTCGGACGTTCGGATCTTTTTCCGAGATTTTACGTCTACCAGCGAAGAGACCCGATTGCCTAGCTGTCGGTAAGCTGGCATGAACAGAGCCCACCTTCGATCGAGGGTGGGCTTCTTCTTGATGTTATTAACCGTTTGTGGGCGATCGAGGGTGTGTGCATTCCACCCTTTGAACTGGCACAATGCGGGACGTTGATTAGTGTTTGATGAATTAATGTTTTTGTCCAAATAGCGGTTTTCAGTTGAGTGAAGTACAAATACTCGGGTAGGGAAACGGCTGATCCTAAGTCCGGCGCGGGGCTCTGTGACTTTTAACGATTGGTATAAGACTGATGATTGTAGCAAGACTTTTTTAAATTTGTATTGCTCAGGTTTGCACGGAAAAATCCTCTGGATCAATATCCCAATTTACCCAGCGAATTGCTTCTTTAGCCGTTAGCGAAGCCCTCGAAGAGGATCGCACATCAGGCGGCACTCGCAACGCATGAATGTGTCCCGTACTCGGACAAGTCAATCGATTTTAGATTTTAGATTTTAGATTTTAGAGGCGACCCCACGGATAAATGCGGGGGCTTGAGGATTTTCGATTTGCGATTTGGGATTGATTCCACGGATCGATCGCGTGGCGGGTACCACCTTTGAAATTCTTGGTCATTTTTAACAAATAAACTGGCTTTGTATTACCCTCGTTATCAAAATCATCGTCAAACTCGATGCTTAAGAGAGTGTATTCCTGCCAACTATCTAATTCTGTCACCGCTAATTCTTGACAAATGCGATCGTAAGTAATTTCCTGAATTAACGCGCGCCAAACTTCTGCATTCTGTTCCTTCAACACCCATTTAGACTGCCACTGGTGCGGGTGCAGCCTGCCGTACCATTCGGGCAAAATCACGCCGTGATAGGCGTAAATCGAAACACCGTCGGCAAATTGTACCGCTGGTTTTCCTTCGGCGTGCAAGCGGTGGTTGCTGTCAACGGAAAGTGCGATCGGCTTTTCGCAGACAATGCAAACTTTGTCATAGGGATAAATCAAGCCGCAATCCCGGACAATCGATTGAAAAACAATCCAATTTCTGCCGTAAGAATGAGGTAAATTTAGAACCAAAATGCAAAAATCCAACAAACTGCCAAATGATTTCCGGTGCTGTTTTGCCGATCGCACTGTAAGCCGATTTTATTGTTTCTGCAGCTTGCGAGCGATTTATCGGGCCAGTGGAAAGCGATCTCGCTCTCCACTTTTCGCAATAAACTGGAATCAAAGCTGCTTGTTCTGGCGTGAGTTTTTTAACCTTAGTCTGCGACATACCTCCAACCTTGTGGCTCATATTCCCGCTGAATTCGCACCATCCAATTACCTTCGGGAATTGCGATCGCATGGTGTTCTTCGTGACTCAATAAAGCTGTCGGTGAAAGCACCCGCAAGTAGAGAGTGCCGTCTTTTTCGTACAGTTCAGCTTGTCCCTCAATAACCTGGTGAGAATGTCCGGTGACTTCACCTTCGGCGAGAGTTAGGTGAGGTTTTTTTTCTCCTTCGATTTTCGGTACGGGGGTGAGGATTACGTCGCCTTGTCGGATGGGTTGCATAGGTTTTTTCTAAATTTTGTTTGCTGGTGTCGATTGATCGAGCTTTTCTACCGCAACTCTATACTACACACGTAATACACTGGTGTCAAGAGCCACAAACCAAGTTCCATAACTCTTTGCTGCACAGACAGACGTTATCTTGGAGTGTGAAAGTGCGATCGCAAACAGCAATGCTATAAATACACGCGAGTTTCGAGTCGCCTGGGTGAGGGCGGCTTGATAGATATTGTCGATGTGAATGAAAGATTGTTGGTGAAAGCCGCCCCTACAAATATTGTCGTTAATTTATCGAAGCAGTTATTACTTGACCTATTTGGCATTGCAACCTATTCACCTCATCTGTGTTGGCGAGAGAACCTACAACTTGTTTGTATTGCTTGGGTCGGAGGAATAGATTGAGGTTAAAATTCCTCCAAATGGGGAGTTTTTTTAAATGATTCAAGTAGATTATACTGCAAAGGTTCGATACAGCATTGAAGCGTTATTTCCTTAAAAATAGCCGGAACAAAGCTGCACAACCAGCCTAATTAGACAGGCAGAAAAAGCGCTCGCATTCAATCATAACAAAAGTGGAAAATTCTGATTTTTATCCTAAAATTGAGGCAGCCATTCGCCAGCAAATGAAAGAAGGCAAAGATTAGTCTTTTATCCTAACAATATATTTATAAATGGGGAAGCGATCGCCCAAACCACTTTTTGTCTAAACCGCAGAAATCGCGCGCCGAAACTCCTTAACTGCTTCAACCCTAGAAGCCATCAGCAAGCAGCGAGACAGCAGGTTGATGTCTAAATCAGGCAATATTTCGCTTTGGTCAATTTTTTCATATCCGTGCGATCGCAAATGATACAGGCCAAATACTCCATCCTCCCAAAACCAAACTTCGGGGACTCCCAAGGCTTGGTAGCGATTCAACTTGCTTTCGTTACCGCTAGTAAATACAACTTCGATCGAGAGGTCTGCAATGCCTCCGGATGCTCTGCCAATTAAGTAAGATTGGTCTGCTTGTGCGGATGCTTTTCCTTCTTTTTCCTGGGTAAAGCTTCCTGTGGGAGTAAAATCGATTTCTTTTTCTACAAAATACGTACCCAGCAACAGGGCGATTACACCGCTGAAGACTTCATGTTCTTGCGAAACTGCCAAGATTTCTACCTCACCTTTGAAATAAAACAGTCGGATGCCGGGGGAATCAGAAAACCCCTGCTCGATTAGCTTGAATTGTTGCCAATCAATCCCGGAGTGAATTAGGCGCTGGTCTTTTGGCTTGTCTAATGTTGCTGTCATGGCACGACCTCGTTTAACTATTTTCTAGCAATTTGAATTCACCCAAGTTTGCCAGCAGATTGGTATGGTGCGTGCGATCAAAAAAAAATGTTTAAATCGAAACGATCGATGTTAGACGCACCATACAAGTTGATTTAACTATTATATTATCATTGAAATGCGGCAACCGAAACTCGATCGCGCCCTGATTCTTTCGCCCGATAAAGCGACTCATCGGCCATCGCAATTAGATCCCCCGGCTGCGACTTCGCCCCCGGAATGCAGCAAGCTACACCCAAACTCAGCGTCACGTATTCGCTGACAGCAGACTTAGCGTGAGCTATGTGCAAACCCCGCACCTGTTGTGCGATCATTTCAGCTACGCAAGTGGCACCTTCAATATCCGTATTCGGCAAAACTACTACAAATTCTTCTCCACCGTAACGCGCTACTAAATCTGCAGCTCGCTTTACCGAATGCTGGATAACCGCCGCCACTTGCCGCAAACATTCATCCCCCGCTTGATGACCGTAAGTGTCGTTGTAAAGTTTGAAATAATCAATGTCGCACATAATCAAAGACAGCGGTGCTTCTTCCCTCGCCAAACGCCGCCATTCCGTATCGAGGTATTCATTAAAAGAGTGGCGGTTTCTTACCTCAGTCAAACTGTCGTAATTTGCCAAATAATGCAAGGCTCGATTCACTGTTTCTAGCTGCTGTTTCTGCTGCTGCAACTGACGGTTGAGTTCCGCCAACTGCTGTTCGGCTGAGTGCGATCGCAACAAATTTCTCACCCTCGCGAGCAATTCCCTCTCGTCAAAAGGCTTAGAGATATAATCGTCAGCACCCGCATCCAAACTTTCGATCCGAGATTCCATCCCCGATCGCGCTGTCAAAAAGATTACCGGAGTCGATTTCAATTCTGGCGTGTTCCGAATCTCCTTAAGCAAATCCAGTCCGTTTTGTCTGGGCATAACTTGGTCGCTCACAATCAAATTTGGCTGCAAACTTTTGGCTTTTTCTAAACCTTCAACCCCGTCACTCGCCACGGCGACTCGATAGTACGGACTTAATAAATTTTGGAGGTAAGCCTGCAGAAAATTGTTGTCTTCTACTACCAGCAACAGCGGTAATTCTCGGCTGTCACTTGTTAATTGTTCCAGATGATTTTTGTCGTCAAAACTGTTAGGTTCCGGCAGCGGGGCCTGGGGTGTGGTCGCCCGGATATTTCCCGAACCCCACTCTCCGGAGCCGAATCCAGTCAGTCCAGCCAATTGGGCGATCGCGCTCACCAACTGATTCGCTTCCACCGGCTTCGACAAATGCCTCTGAAACCCCGCCTCCAGGGCCGATGCCGAATCTTCTTCCTCGATGCCTCCAGTCAGCGCCACGGCCGGCAGCAGTTCCCTGTGCTCGGACATTTCCATGGCTCTGATGCGGCGGATCAAATCGCAGCCGTCGGCTCCCGACACCGCCATATCGCTCACCAACACGTCGGGTCGCGACTGTTGCAACTCTGCCATCGCTTCGCAGGCGCTACCCACCGCTGTTACCTTGGCTCCAAATGCTTCGAGGCCTGTTTTGAGAAATTGCCGGATCTCGGTGCTGCTTTCCACCACCAGGACTTGCTTTCCCGCTAGGGGTTTGGAAACCGATCCGGGTCTGCTTTCGCTTTGGGCGATCGCAGCAGTGCGATCGTCCTGTGCATTTTTGTTGGCAATCGGTAGCAGCACCCCAAAGGTCGCCCCCTGACCGAGGCCGGGACTCGAAGCCCAAACACTTCCCCCGTGCAGTTCCACTAACTGCCGCACAATTGAGAGCCCGAGCCCAAGCCGATTTTGTTCCTTGTTCTGGAAGTTGTCTGCAGGGCGGAAGTAGTCAAAGATGTGCGGCAGAAATTTGGGGTCGATGCCGCAACCGCTGTCGCTGACCCGAATCAAGACGCCCGACTCAGTAGACTCGATCCGCACTTGAACTGGGTATGGTGTCGATTCTGGGGTGAATTTGATGGCGTTGGCAAGGAGGTTCCAGACTACTTGCTGCAAGCGTTCTGCATCTGCCAAAACGTAGCAGACGGCGGGGTCGAAATGTTTTTCTACGCGGAGCTTTTTGGCATCGGCGGCGGGACGGAGGGTGTCGATCGCAGATTCTATGAGAGACGGGAGGTGAACTTGGCCGATGTTCAGGCACACTTTCCCTCGCAGCAACCGCGAGAGGTCGAGGAGATTGTCTATTTGCCTGTTTTGTAATTTGGCGTTGCGCTCGATGATTTCCAAAGCGCGGCTGGTGGTGGCTTCGTTGAAATTGCGCGATCGAGCTAGCTGCGCCCATCCCAAAATCGCGCTCAGGGGCGATCGCAGTTCGTGGGAGGCGATCGCCAGAAATTCGTCTTTTGCCCGGTTGGCTTCGGCTTGGGCTGCTTCAACGGCTTTGCGATCGGTGATGTCGAATCCGATCGCCAAATACTGACAGGGTTTTCCCTTACAGTCCAACAGTGGAACTACTGCTGCGTACACCCAATAATTACTTCCATTCTTGGCTTTATTCTGAATGTCTCCTTGCCAAATTTCACCTTTGGCAACAGTTAATAGCAGATTTTTGATGATTTCCGAAGATTTATATTCCGAATGGAGGATGCCGAAGTGGCAGCCGATGAGTTCTTCCTGGGAATAGTTGGAGATTGAGCAAACTCGTTCGCTGACATAGTTGATAATTCCTCGCGCGTCCGTCCTCACCGCAAGTGTCGATATGTCGATCGCTCTTTTAAAATCTAAACATTCTTGTAGCGACCAATCTAGTTCTTTTGTCGTAGAAAATTGACCTAGCCGATCGGACGCGTTTTGTTGCTGGCGATCGGGCTTATCCTTACTCCGTTGTTGGATTTCCATTGCTTCTATTTTCCCCTGACGGCTGACACCTAATCTACTCGCATCCTGATTCATTATCACAATTTTCTTTCCCGCACCGACAGGTGTAATATTTTGTATCTCTTCATTTTCCTGAAAAATTGGTAGGTACCACATCCACTCGGGAGTCAACTCAATTTTTGTTTATAGTTGGCTAAAGTTTGTCAATCTGAGGACTGATTTTTTCATATCTAGCCGCGCATCGGCTGTTGGCTCATTCCTTGTTATCTTTTATATTTTACTAGGGGGAATCACTGATAAATTTATGGTGTGGAGCACACGCAGACAGTTACATTCTTGTTTGAAACGGATATCATAACCGTCAACTTTTTTCTCACAATTACTCCTAGTATCTGGCACAAAGTCTCGTCTTCGGCAGGCTTTCGCGTCTGTGGCATTCTGCCTCATCTGCACTGAAGGAGATATATGTGCAGGGCTAGACAGTTCCCAAATTACGGGCGGGTTTGGGCGCACAAAGTCCCTGTCTGGCGATCGTCCGTAACTTCTTTTAAATTATTTTCTTCAACATCTTGACAGGTTTGTATATTTTTTGTATTATCAAATGTAATATGCCTTCAGAGAAGAGAACCGCCAAACTGGCTTGACGCACTCAACTATTAACAACTTGAGGAAAATCGTCTGTGAATTTAGACGCTATACGCGAGCAATTTGAACAAATAGCCTTTGATTATGACGGCTTAATTCCCCGCATCATTCCGCACTATGGCGAGCAACACCATGTAATATTGCAGTTAATCCCTTCTGAAACTAATGCTAACATAAAAGTTCTGGATTTAGGCGCGGGAACTGGCATACTGTCGGCTGTGATTCTGTCAGCATTTCCTCAAGCAAAAGTCCTAGCCTTTGACATGGCCCAAAATATGCTGAAAACTTGCCAAACTAACTTGTCTGCTTTCCGAGAACGGCTGACCTTGCAGCAAGGAAACTTTGCCGAAGATGATTTCGGCAGCGGTTACGATTTGGTAGTTTCAGGGTTGGCAATCCACCACCTCGACAGCGCAGGTAAACAACAGCTATTTCACAAACTTTTCCACTCCATGAATCCAGGGGGAACCTTGCTAATTCGAGATATTGTGACAGGTGCTACTCCCAGGCTGACTGAGCAATACGAACAGTTGTGGCGGCAGTACATGAAAGCTAACGGAGAAGACGATGCAGTCTGGTTTAAAAAATATCTACAAGAAGATATTCCCTCCTCTGTGGAAGAGCAGACAAAGTGGCTTGCAGAAGCTGGTTTTGCAGACGTAGGATGTCACTGGCGCTATCTCAACTTTGCTATTTTTGGCGGAGTTATTCCCAAGTAGAAGGTATTCGGCAGAATGCAGAGTTTTTGATAATTATCAAAAGATAAAGCTCGTAAAATATTGCACCCAGAATATTTTTTCGTTCCCAGTCGCCTCACCTAATTATATAGGTATTTAAGGGCGCACCTTACCGCTATAACTCGCGCGTAAGACCAGTTTTTATGTCCGGGAATATTTTTACGAAAACCTGTAGAGGCGGGTTCCCTCAATCGCCCTCTGGTAGTGCAAACATATTCAACCAACCCGCCTCCAATCAACGATATAACCCGGTGACATTTTGTAAAAGGTGATTTAAAATCTCAATAAATAAAGTAAAGTTATGAACGATTCTCGATTAGTAAAAATCAGCAGATATCTCAGCAAACACCTGCGTCACGCCCCCTCGCGCATCGGCATTGAACTCGCTCCCGGTGGCTGGGTTGCTGTTAGCAAACTCCTCGATGCGTGCCAAAAAAATAACTTTACCCTTCAGCTTGCAGAACTCAAAAAAGTAGTCGCGCAAAACGACAAGCAGCGCTTTTCATTTGACTCCACAGGAACTCTAATTCGTGCCAACCAAGGACACAGTGTAGAGGTTGACTTGCAGTTAGAACCCGCTGTTCCCCCGGATATTTTATATCACGGAACAGGTAGCACTGCCGTTGAGTCTATTCTCAGTCAAGGAATTAGGAAAATGTCGCGGCATCATGTTCATTTGTCCGTGAATATCCAGACGGCGCGACAAGTAGGTGCAAGACATGGCATCCCCGCAGTCTTTACTGTAGATGCCGCAGCCATGCAACACGATGGTCATACATTTTACTGCTCGGAAAACAAAGTTTGGTTAGTAGATTTTGTGCCGCCCGCTTATCTCAAAATAAGTTGATAATCTTCACTTTTTTTGTAGAATGTGTACCACAAAAAATGTAAAATAAGAGTAAGTAGGAGTTTTGCAAAATGAGTGCGGAATATATGGGCGATCGCGAAAACAATTTTCATCAAAACAATTCTCAAAATAGAGGTCTGCTAGGCTCTGGTTGGCGACCTTTTTATCGTCAATTTGATTGGGGACACCTGGTACATTTAGCGTCTAGCGACCCCCAAGAACTAGCTCAAAAAACTTTAGGTGCAGCTAGCGATATTGCCGACGCCATGGGGCGACACCAATATACTTGGTGGGCAAATATTTTAAATGTATTCTCGGAAAATACTCGCTACGAAATTGATGAATTTTGGGATTACATTACTCCGCAGCCAGTTTACCCGGATTACCGCTACAAAGATGTTTTAGTTACCGAAACGCCGGTGGTGCAATTGGTCAGCCGCGCTAGCATTCCCATCGACTACGTTCTCAACAAACTCCAAGAAATTACTGTTTTCAAAGTTCTGGCTTTGCTAGGGAAACCGGATGCGATTACCCAGTCTTTTATGGAGCGACATTTTTCTTATCCCCCGGAGCGATTTGTTAGCTGGGAACGCTTGGAAGTTTTGGGTACTGTTTATGCTTCTTGGGCCCGATTCGGCTGCTGGCTGCAAATTGATAGTTACGACAGGGGAAGACGCTGTTACACTCTGATTTGCCAAGATATTGCGCCGCTCGTTAGCAAGGCAACTTATAATTTAGCGGTGATTCTGGGCGGGTACAAAAGCCGCGTCGGACAGGTTCACAGCCAGTTCCCAATTCGCACGTTTTCGGAGGAGGTTCAAAGTTTTACCGATACAGTTCAGCAGGCAATTTTGGATCAAAATCAGTTGGCTGTTTTGGTTAGTGGCGAACCGGGGACGGGCAAAACTGCTTGGACGCAAGCGGTAGCAAAGGAAATTTTAGTGCCACTGGGTTATGTGATTTTTATCTTAGACCACGATGCTGTGGAAAATTTTGTGCCACCGAGTTATTTAGAGCGGATTTGTATTATTATCAACGAGGCTGATAATTTGGCTCAAGATCGATCGACTGCAGAAGCACAACGCACTAACAAAACTGAACACATTTTGAGTTTGCTGGATGGAACTTTGTATCAAAGCGTCATCGACGATCAAGGCATTCAATTTCAGCAAAAACTCGTAGTTTTGATGACTTGCAACACGACGGAAAGATTAGATCCTGCAATGTTACGGAAAGGGAGAGTGGATTTTACCAGTGAATTTACGCACAAATTTGTTTGAGCGCTCTCTTGCATTCTCAAGCTATCTGGCGATCGCACTGACTACACAATCTCATACCATGTTCGATTTTCGATGGAATGACTGATGAAGCTCAAGGTTTGGATCACGGGTCTACAGTTGCATTTTTTTTGCGAAATTGTATAAAATACCGAACGATCACCAAGAAATCTTTTCAATCTCAAAGGTTGGGGAAAAATTTCTTGATTACCTATAGACCATTGGTGTCAACAATCGCCTAAAACCCTTTGTATATCTCGTTTTTTGCCTAGTCTCGCTGCCCTCCTGCGCCCCGGAATAGTCGGGGGAGGTAACAGATCACTCCAGTCCCCTCCTACTATTATTCGGGGGGCGCCAGCGCGATCTATGCCTAATCGTCAAACAGCAACCGGGCACTAGCTTTGGTCTTAAACTGACACTAATGCCTATAGACATATCCCCATCAAAAATGATATCAATGATGGGTGATACCCTCTAAGGGTATTGTCCGAGAGAGGAAATCAGGGAAAAACAGCATTTTTGGTCTCAAACAGAATTTTTCAAACTTGACAGCTATGGAGGAAATCCCAAACCGTGCACACTAAGCCAGTTCAGCAAAAAAGTCAGGGACTGGGAAGGTACGTTGACGGGACTTTCCCGATCGCCCAACAACCTGCAGAGGCAACCGTGTCCGAGAGTAAAGACCGATTTCGGCGGTTTGTAGAGCGCTCCGCCGAGGCCGTGGCAATGGTAGATTGTGAAATGCGCTATCTGTCGGTTTCTCGTCGCTGGGAAACAGATTGCGGGTTGGGCGACGGCGAGGCCATCGGCCGATCTCATTGGGAACTGTTCCCGAATCTCCCGGAATATTGGGAGCAAAATGCCCAGGCTTGTTTGACGGGAGTTTTGGAATACAGCGAGTTTGTGGCAGGGCGATCGATCGCATCTGTATCAGAAAAAATCGCAAACTGCTCTGTCAGCGAGTCGGTAAGATGGGTATTTCAGCCTTGGACAAATAGCGAAGGTGCGATCGGCGGTTTGATTTTGTTGGCATCTAAGATAGGGGATGCTCCCGCTCAAACGAATTGCTATAATAAATTTCAGTCCGAGGTCAAAAGCAAGCAGTTAGAAACAATACCACAACTAACTCAAATTGCCCTCGAAAATGCTGCTGATACAATCTTTTTTAGTACCTCCGACGGTCAAATTTGCTACGCGAACAAAGCCGCTTGCCATCTTTTCGGCTACTCGGAATCGGAACTGCTAAACATGAGGGTTAGCGACATCGATTCGCACTTGCCAGCATCGGATTGGCGAGAACACTGGTCTCAACTCAAGCAGCAAACCAACCTCACTTTTGAAACCAGTTACAAAACCAAAGACGGCGCCCGTTTTTCCGTCGAAGTTAAAGTCAATTATTTAGAATACGGCGGCTGCGAATACCGCTGCGCGATCGCCCGCGACATTTCCGCTCGCCTTGCAGCCGAATCAGCGCTCGTAGAGGCAAAAGAGCAACTTCAAGCCGTTTTGGACGCGGTGCCGGGATTAGTTTCTTGGGTAAGTTCCGATTTGCGCTACTTGGGAGTAAATCGACATTTAGCTAGCGCTTACAAAATGCCTGCCGAACTATTTATTGGTCAAAAAGTAGGTTTTTTAGATACAAGTCCCAAATTTAACGATTTAGTATACGATTTCTTTGCCAACCATAAAAAGAAGACATCTCAAGAAGTAACAGCGAGCATCAGAGGAGAAAATAAAACTTATCTAATAGTAGCTCAAAAATACCATAACAATACGGCGGCGGTATTTGTGGGATTGGACATTACAGACAGCAAACAGTCTCTTGTGGCTTTGCAAGAATCCGAAGAACGCCTGCGGCAGCAAGCGGCTAGATTAGAGCAGGCGCTGTTAATTTTGCAGCGAGCTCAAACTCAACTGATTCAAACAGAAAAGATGTCATCCCTGGGGCAGTTGGTAGCCGGAATAGCGCACGAAATTAACAATCCAGTTAGTTTTATTTCGGGCAATGTCAGCCACGCCACTGGCTACATTCAAGAACTGCTGCGAACGATCGACCTTTACCAAAAGTATTATCCCCATCCCGTGCGGGAAATTCAAGATTTGATGGAGGAATTAGACTTAGACTTCATCAAAAAAGACTTGCCAAAACTGCTAAATTCCATGAAAGTCGGTTCGGAAAGGATTCGCGATGTCGTGCGATCGCTCCGCTTGTTCTCGCGTACCGACGAAGCTCAAATGAAGCCTGCTGATATCCACGAAGGTTTGGACAGCACTTTGCTGATCTTGCAAAATCGCCTGCAAGCTAAAGGGGGACGGCCGGGGATTTCTTTAGTTAAAGAGTACGGGGATTTGCCGCGAGTTCACTGCTATGCGGGACACTTAAACCAAGTGTTCATGCACTTGTTGACAAATGCGATCGACGCTTTGGAAGAAGGGGGGAGAAATGCCGAAAAGTATGGTAAAATTCAAAATCAGTCTTACTTGTCTTCAGGCAGGTCGAGCTCTGAAGTATTCAATCCCGAAATTCGGATTCGGACTTCTGTGGTAGGGGAAAACGAAGTTGCGATCGCCATTAGTGACAATGGTCCTGGCATGACTGAAGAAGTCCTCGACTGCATCTTTGATCCTTTGTTTACCACTAAATGTCCAGACACGAGCACTGGTTTGGGTCTAGCAATCTCCCAGCATTTAGTAGTAGAAAAGCACGGCGGTAAGTTGCACTGTGTGTCGCGTCCGGGAGAGGGAACGGAGTTGATCATTAAAATTGCGATCGGCAACGATTAATTAGCTATTTACAAATAGGAAATAAGATGGTAATTGAGTGGCTAAAATTTAAAGTATCTCAAGAAAAGTGGGAGCAGTTTATTCAGCGAGATCAGGAAGTTTGGACGGCGGGACTCAAAAATTGGGACGGTTTTTTAGGCAAAGAAATTTGGGTAGATCCGGTGGAAAATGAGGTGGTGATGTTGATTCGCTGGGAAACTAGGGAGAAGTGGAAGTCGGTTCCGCAAAGCACAATAGATGAGTTGGATGCCCAAATGGGGGATTTGCAAATTGCGATCGCCGAAAGTCGCGAATATCAAGTTCGCAAGTTTTTGCATTAGTTAGTCAGCAGTCAGTTGATGGTGTTAATTTTTGAAAGATTAATCATGAGTTTTACCTTGATTGTAACGCAGACATCGATTCGGTATTTGGTGTGAAGGGCGATCGATCTCGGTACAATCATTGCAGTGTTGGGTATTTGGTGTTAGGGGCGATCGCTCTTGATGCGTGAAGGGCGATCGCTCTCGGTACAATCATTGCAGTGTTGGGTATTTGGTGTTAGGGGCGATCGCAAGTATAAACTTTTTGCCTTGTTTATCACCACACCCGCCGAATTGGATAAGCATCAAAAGCCTCATCACGACTAATCAAAACAAGCGAATGATTCATTGTCTGTGCTACCAGAATGCGATCGAACGGATCTCGGTGATGCAGGGGAAGACCTGCGTAAATCTCAGTGTCTTCAAATGTAATTGGTAGAATTTGAGCGTTAATGTATTGCAATTCCTTCGGAAAATCTTCAAAGGGTCGATTCAGTTGAAGCTTACCGACATTAATTTTAATGGAGATTTCCCACAGGCTGGCAATACTAAAATACAAATTTGTTTTAGTATCGATCGCTTCTTTTGCTTTATTACCTAGATTGGAATCGCCAAGCAAGTACCACAGCAAGGCATGAGTATCTAAAAGGCATTCCATGTTACATATATTCCTTTAAATCTTCCAGTGGCTCATCGAAATCATCAGACATGACGATTTGACCTGCCCAACTACCATAACCATGAGGTTGTTCAAGTTGTTCTGGAGATGATTCAGTTTTTGCGTGTTTCTCAAGTAAATATTTTGCATAATGCAATATCTCTTGTTTGAGAGATTCTGGCATCTTGACGACAGTTTGAAAAATCTGTAGATCGATAGTCATGATTTCTGTGCAATTTTTACTAGATCATGTTCACTCATTATACTGTAATTGCAGTCAGAAGGTATTTGGTGCGAAGGGCGATCGCACTGGGTACAATCATCGTAATGTTTGGTATTTGGTGTGAAGGGCGATCGGTCTTTCATTTTAGGCGATCGGTCGTCAGAAACAAGCACTTGCGATGTTATGCGATGTTATTTTCTTTAACTTCTGCGATCGGATCAACAATAGCTACCAAAGCAACAGGAATCGGCACGAAATAACTTGACTCTTCATCTAAGAAATCATCACCACCCATGCTGAAAGAATCTTGAACCCATTGAGAGATATCCCGCCCTGCTGATTTTGCCAGCTCGATTACTTCGGGTGATAGATAGACTACATCTTGAACAATTTGCGCCTCCAAGAAAGTAATCATGTCATGTACTTCAATAGCAGAAGCACCATCGGGATTGACTGGCTGACTAAAATCAGTTGTAAAAGTGTAGTATGTCAAGTATTTAGCTGAGTCTGATGATTTGTTTTTCTCTAATTCTCGTAATGGATGGGTTGCAAACAGCAAGTAAGAGCCGCCTTTAAGATTGGGAAAATGTTCGCAGAGCTTTTCTGCAGAAACAGCCATAAAATCCGCTTGTCTTTGTCTAGCAAGAGACTGAGTTAAGTTTCCAATTGGATCAATTGGATCGTCTCCAGGAACACGAAGAGGTTGATGTTGTTCTGTTCCCTCACTTTTTTTTAGAAACCAAGGCAGCAACCCTGCTAATCCCTTGGGATTTTTTTCTTGGCTAAAAAGAGCAAATTCTGGGTCAAAGTTAAATTTTCTATCTTTTTTTTTGTTTTTCTGCTTGATTACGAGAACTTCAGAAACTGCTGACTCCATCTCTGTTTTGTCTTCCCCAAAAACAGGACGTTGCCATTCCTTAGCTTCAAAAGCTAGTTTATGTTGGTAAGGATCGTATTGAGTAACTTCCAAATCATACCAAGTTCTGAGGCGTTTACGTAGCTTCTCGCGATCGAGAACCTCAATGGGTTTTAGCTGTTCATTTAACTTACGAAGCTCTGTCTCCATGACATCACTGCTTTCCTTTGCTACTTTTAGAATTTGGTCTACAGTTTTTTCATCACCACTGTCATCTTCAATAGCACTTGCAATTTTGCCCTCTTGCTTATTATCAAGCTGTCCCAAAATTTTCAATTGCATACGCGGATCTGTAACTCCTGCTTTTTCGAGACGCTTTAGTAAGGCTGTATCTCTTTTTTCGGCTAATGTACCCTCTAAAATGAGATAGTAGGCAGTGACATCAGAAATTTGACCTAATCGAGCAACCCTCCCATTACGTTGCATTAAAACAGCAGGATCGGGACTGAGATCCCAATGCACAACTTTATTGGCTACTTGAAAATCTAATCCTTCGTCCGCCGCAGAAGTTGCGACAAGGATGCGGTATTTTTGGTTGCGATCGTAAAATTCCTTAACTACATTCTTTCGATCATCAGCACTCATCTCCCCAGTAAGAGCCCGACTTTGTTTAGGAAAAGTTGCGGTAATAATGGCAGTAGTTTGTAAGACCTCAGTAAAAACGAGAAAACGAGAATCGGGATGTTCTTCTAGCATAGCTCTTAGCCAGTTTAGCTTGGCATTTTCAACACTTCTACCTGATGCCAACAAGTCTAAGGCTAATTTTGTCAGTTCTAATATTTCCTCTATCGTTGCTTCTAAATCTGTATCATCGTCATCATCTCGATCATTTTTTTGTTTTGCGTTCTCCAGTAGTTTTTTCTGAAAGTCACGAATAGCAGGTATATTGCCATCCTTCAAGTGGGCAGAGTCAAATGAAAAATTACTGTCAGAAGGAAATATAACCTTTTTGGCGTATCCTGTAACTGTATCCCTCTCAGTATCAAATTTCGCTAGGTGTTTGGAAATCTCGCGAATTAATTTCCTTAAATCTTGAGTATCAGCGAAGTTATCTGTCTTATACTTGTGATCATTTTGCCATTTTGGATGATGGCGGACACACCAACGAAATAGCCAACAAGCACCTGCAAGGGAACTACTGGTTAAACGTGTTTCAAGATGTGCTGTAGCAAACCCTCCAAAACTACCCCTATGATCTCGATAAATACGCTGTACTGTCCTTTTGATTTTTTCTAGCGTTGACAGATACTCTTCATCAGTTTTTTCGAGACTTGGCTCACCTTCGCGGTGGGGACGAACTATCATTAATTTCGGAAATAATCTTTGGTCAGACCAATTACGAATCTCATCCTGTTGCCGCCAAATGACTGCTACGGGTGAATCATCTTTTGATATTGCTGCTCGAAGTTCTTTGTTGCCAATATCGTTAGCATAGGCATTTTCAAAAGCAGTTTGGTGTACCAGTAATCGCAATAAATTTGTAAATTGATTGGCAGAGCGAAAAGGTGTAGCACTCATCAAGATAACTAGCTCTGGCGGTTCTGAGTCTTTCCAGAACTTACCTGCGATCATTTGATATGCAGTTTTATAAGCTTGTGTTGTATCAATTGCCGATTCTACATATGACTCCCCATTGATGAGGTTAGCATTGCTGGCACAGTGATGACATTCATCAATGATGATGATATTTGGTTTAACTCCTTTAGGTAGCTCTTTCTTATCATTAAGATATCGTCTAGCAGCGTGCATACTAGCAATCCGAGTACCTTTTTGACTAATGCTATCGCCATATTGTCTAAAAGAATCTACAACACTAATAATGCTTCCATCAACAGAATCTTTAATCACACTACGTAGTTTATCTCTAACATCTTCTGTTAAGCCACCAGAAGTTAGATAAAGACAACGCAAATCATCTTTTTGTGCAATCAGCTTGTCTCTTAATATTAAGCCTACTTCAATTGTTTTACCTAAACCTACTTCGTCGGCGATCAGAATTCGCTTAATGCGAGACTCATGATTTTTAACATACTGTTGTAATGCTAATTGATGAGGAAAAGGATCTTTGTCACTAGCGGTAATCCGCCCAGAATAGATATTTGCGAGGAGCTCTAATGCACCCAATCTTAGAACAGTTTTAATATGATGCTGATGCTTTAGGTCATTTTTTTCTAGGACGCTTTCACCTGCATAGTATGTATGGTTTTCCTTGAAACGTAACCATACGTCAGGGAATTCTTCTTTAATTTTTTTCCAGTGGCGTAAGTTTTTGAAGCGGATACCTCGCCCATCTAGTACGCTGTTTTCGCTGTCAGTTGTTTCGATTGTATAGGCTAAATGGGTATAGGCATTGCGATCGACACTACTGGGATCAGCCCAGACAACATCTGCATGATTACCGCTCTCAGATGGGATTTCAAACAGGCTATACGTCATGCGTCTGTCCTCAGAAGTTTTTGATTGTGGCTAAGTTTTCAATGCCTATTTTACTAAGGTAATGACAACAAACCAGTCGCTACTTCTCCTATTATTTGTGGAAATCCAATTTTTGTCTAGCCCAAAAATGTTCAATTTTGTCAACAATTTTACCTGCTTTCACTCTCTTTAATCTAGTTTTGTACAAAAATGTGGAAAAATGTATTAAACTGTTCTTAAATGTGAGCTATAATACAAAAAAATTACCTCTTCCGGCCCCGATGAACCTAAAAGAAGCTTTAAAAATCGCGGATAAAATTGTCTTTGAGAAAACGGGTCAACACCTTGACGATTTACAAGAGGCGGTACTGCGGGGAACTCTAGAACGCGAGACATACAAGCACATAGCCAAAGACTTTGATTGTTCGGAAAGTAGTGTTCGGAAAGTGGGCGCAGAATTATGGGAAATACTTTCAGAAGAGTTGGGAGAAGATATTAGTAAATCAAATTTACGATCGGCAATAGAGAGATTGCAAGTCTCCTTATTTTCATCAAATTTTGCACAAAACGTTAGCGAACAACACATCAGTAGTATTTTCAACATTTGTGGAGAAGGAAGACACCCACCAGAACAAAGAAACTCACACCCACCAAATCAGGAAACAGCTAACTCAAAACCAACTAAAACTCTACATCAAGATTTAAGCGAGATGCCGGAGTTGGGCAATTTCTTCGATCGCACTTCCGAACTCCAAACCCTCACAACCTGGATTCTACAACAAAACTGCCGCCTCATCACCCTCACCGGCATCAGCGGTATCGGCAAAACATCCCTAGCAGTACAACTCGTAAAACAAATCAAAAACGAGTTTGAGTACGCAGTTTGGTACACACTAGACGAATTCCCCACCATCGATAAATTTCAATCTAACCTAACACAGCTTTTTTCCCAGTCAGAAAACCTAGATTCCTCCCCAACAAACCAGAAACGCTTACCGCTGATTAAGTATTTACAAAACCATCGCTGTTTAGTAGTCTTGGATGACGTTCACAACCTTTTTTCTAGCGGCGAATTCGCAGGAAAGTATAAACCAAAATACGAAGAATATCGCTCTCTATTCAAACAAATAGAAAAATTATCCCATCAAAGTTGCTTCCTGCTAATCGGTTGGGAACCGCCCAAAGAAGTGCCTCAACTCACCAGCGAAAATACTCCCATTCGTACCTTACAACTCACTGGTTTAGATAGTGCGGCTGCACGGGAAATTCTCAGAGATAAAGGATTAGCAGAAATCGATAACTGCGAAGCACTCATTCACCGCTACCAAGGCAATCCCTTCTGGTTAAAAAGCGTGGCGACTTTGATTCAAGAGTTGGGAATTGGCGCGACTGACTTATTAATAGATGATACCATATTGTTGCCGGAAGATGTGAAAGATGTTTGGGTGCATCTCACTTTGGCGAATGTGTCAAAAAAGAGTTAAAATGAAAAAGCTAGTAAAATCGTTAAATAAATATGA
>NZ_JAUBVE010000024.1:0-19635 GCF_036705715.1 Microcoleus sp. AT3-D2
AATACGTCAATATACTTACACAGAGAAAATCATTTAGGATTGATCTAGATAGAGAAAATCATTTAGGATTGCTATAGCTGAAGCATTTTATAAAAAACACTTATCCTTTTGGCGCTATGGCCACCATTCAACCAGCAAATCTAAGTATAAACTTAAGAATATTGTTCAAGGCAAAACCATAGATGTCTGTCTTCTGTTCGACATCAATGTTAGGTTTGAGCGACCCAGTCTCTCTCCTTGAGACACTCTCCATTCACAGGGGAATTTCTGACAGGTATTTCCGTAGCGGCGGGCAAGTTCCCGCCACTGCCACACACATTCGATCAGCATGGAGCGGACACTATGAACAAGTTTGACCCAACTAAACTGCCGACCAAATTTGTCAACACCAGCGAAGGCTGGCTAGTGCAGGTATATAGCGCAGATCGCCGCCTGCTCTGCGTGCTCGATTCGTCTCACGCCTGGACTTTTTTGTTGGGCTGTGGCTTCGGTCTCCTACTGGCGGTGGGGTGGTTTAACCTCGCCAGTTACAGTCCGTCCACGACTTATGAGCCGGCAACAACTCCCCCCGAAATGTCGATTGATTAGCTCAGCCATTGCTAGAAGATTGGTGTCAACGCAACTCTTCCGATTTGGCTGATCCCATACCGTCCTCGGTGCAATATCCGTGTATAGAGAAAATTCTGCGATCGCAATTTACACTGACCATAGATATACGGGTTTCTGAGAATAAAAGGAAAACTTATGATTTGAATTTGAAATTACTTGGCATATCCATGTAAAGCGATCGCAAATTTGTGCGAAATTAAGGATATGACTTAAGTACATAGAATTTTGGGTCTTAATAGGTATTGATCTATAGAAGTTACTGCGGGACAGCGACACCTTCTAGCCCCATTCGGAGAGCGACCATCTCTGAACCTTCTGCTGACAGGTGTTCGCCTAACACCTGTCGGCAGGGTTGAAGCGCTGCACCCTTACTTCTTAAAGCTCACCGATCGCAATAATCGCTCTTTTTTAGAGGAGGCAGAAGGAGGTATTCATGGATTTTTTGTCCTTGTTTTTAATGGACTTCGTTAAGCAGTTGCAGTCCCCAACACTCGGGTTTTTGATTGGTGGTATGGTCATTGCCGCCCTTGGTAGCGAATTAATAATTCCAGAGGCGATTAATCAGATCATCGTCTTCATGCTGCTCATGAAAATCGGTCTGACCGGTGGTCAGGCGATCCGCAATTCCAACCTGACGGAGATGGTGATACCCGCAGCGTCTGCTGTAGCAGTAGGGGTTCTTGTGGTATTCATCGCGCGCTATACGTTGGCTAAGCTGCCGAAGGTCAACACCATAGATGCGATTGCGACCGGGGGATTGTTTGGTGCTGTGAGTGGCTCTACCATGGCTGCAGCCCTGACACTACTGGAAGAACAAAACATGCCATACGAGGCATGGGCTGCCGCACTCTATCCCTTCATGGATATCCCAGCGCTCGTAACGGCGATTGTGGTGGCCAACATTTATCTCAACCAGAAGAAGGGTAGTGCAGCAGCCCACTCTACCGTGCAGGACTCTTTCAGCAAGCAGCCCGTTGCAGCAGGCGATTATCCCGATCAGCAGGATTATCCCCGCAACCGGCAAGAGTATCTCAGCAAGCAGCAGAAGCCTGCGGATAATCGGGTCAAAATATGGCCGATCGTGCAAGAAAGCCTCCAGGGTCCTGCCCTATCGGCAATGTTGCTCGGCATTGCTCTTGGTCTGTTCACCCAGCCGGAAAGTGTCTATAAAAGCTTCTACGACCCCCTCTTCCGCGGCTTGCTTTCGATCTTGATGCTGGTCATGGGTATGGAGGCTTGGTCAAGACTTGGCGAACTACGTAAGGTGGCCCAGTGGTACGTCGTGTATAGCGTAGTGGCACCGCTGCTGCATGGGTTCATCGCCTTCGGTCTCGGCATGATTGCCCACTACACCACAGGATTCAGCCTGGGCGGTGTTGTGATCCTGGCCGTTATTGCCGCCTCCAGTTCAGACATCTCAGGTCCGCCCACGTTGCGAGCCGGGATTCCGTCGGCCAATCCCTCCGCCTACATCGGCGCATCCACAGCCATCGGTACACCCATTGCGATCGGCGTGGCAATACCGCTCTTCCTCGGGCTTGCCCAGGCGATAGGCGGCAGCTAATCCCAGACGGGTCGCGGTCTGTCGGCGCTCCCTTGACCCGGCAGACCAAGCGACTCAATATATTAAGATCAACATACGTAGGTAAGGAGGTAACCAATATGCCCAAGCCAGCCAAAAAGCTTGTCATCGTCACGGAAAAGATTCTGCTGAAAAAGATCGCCCATATCATCGAAGAATCCGGGGCAACGGGTTATACGGTTGTGGAAACCGGCGGTAAAGGCAGTCGCAACGTGCGCTCGTCGGGACAACCCAGCGTTTCTGACACCACGGCGAATATAAAATTCGAGGTGCTCACCCCGGATCGGGATATGGCGGAGAATATTGCGGATCAGGTCGCAGTGAAGTTTTTCCTCGATTTTGCGGGCATGATCTATATCTGTGACGCGGAGGTACTGTACGGGCACAGTTTCTGTGGACCAGACGGCTGTTGAATCGAGACGACACAAACCTAAAAAGCCGGGGCATGACCCCGGTTTTTAGTAGCCAGACGGGAATCCCCACACTATATCGCTTCGATTAGTGTGGGATGAAAGTCGCGTTTCGCTGTGGATTCCACCGTCAACCAATTCAAAACTATGTTTTGAGCGGTGGGCGGGTGGATGACGAGACAAACAAACTATTTATTTAATGGGTCTATTTTCTCCTTTGTACTTGACAGTAAATAACGCATTCTGGTACAGTAACACTAATTGATGCGTACCGACTGCGATCCAATATTTGCCAATTAATGAGAACGGCTTACCAGTACAAACTACGTCCAACAAAACAGCAAGTCATTGAGCTAGACAGATGGCTATCCATGCTGTCTGCCCAATACAATTACCTGTTGGCTGATAGATTTAATTGGTACGAACAAAATCGCTCTCCTGTTAACGCCTGCCATCTCGTCTGTTATCTACCTGAACTGCGAGACAATCCCGATTATTGCTCGCAAAAGAAAACGTTACCTCAACTCAAGAAAACACATCCTTGGTATAGCGAAATATATTCGCAAGTCCTTCAGGATGTAGTTAAGCGAGTTAAGACAACATTTGACCGTTTCCTAAAAGGTGATAGCAGCGGAAAACGCAGCGGAAAACCTCGATTCAAAGCTCGCAGCCGCTATCGCACCTTTACTTATCCGCAAATGAAAGAGGGATGCTTACAGGACAACTTGATTAACTTGCCGATGTTTGGGAAAGTTAAAGTTGTCTTGCACCGTCCTATCCCTGACGGGTTCAAAATCAAAACCGCATCTGTCACCAAGAAAGCTGATGGTTATTACCTTACGCTCTCCCTAGAAGACAAGACAGTTCCAGAGATAAAGCCAGACTTTAATCCTCGCTCGATAACAGGTATTGACGTGGGATTGAAGGATTTTTTGACAACATCTGAAGGCGAAACAGTCGCTATTCCCCAATATTACCGTAAAGAACAAAAATGCTTGCGAACTATTCAAAAGCGAGTGTCACGTCGCAAAAAGGGGAGCAATAGCAGGCTTAAAGCTATTAAGCAACTGGGCAGACAATACAAGAAGGTTGCAGATAAAAGAAAAGATTTCCACTTCAAGACAGCTAATTGGCTGCTGTCAAAATATGACGTAATCGCACACGAGGATTTAAACATCAAAGGTCTAGCTCGTACAAAGTTGGCTAAATCTGTGTTGGACGCTGGGTGGTCAAGTTTTCTGTCGATACTGACAAACAAAGCCGAAAACGCGGGTTTGTTGGTTGTCCCAGTAAGTGCCCATAATACTTCACAAGATTGTTCTAATTGTGGCGAGAAAGTACCAAAAAAGCTGCATATTCGTTGGCATGACTGTCCTCACTGTGGGTGCAGTCTAGACCGTGACCATAATGCCGCAATAGTAATCAAAAATAGAGCGGTGGGGCAACCCGTTCTTAAAGCTCAGTTAACGTCCTATGCAATAGCAGGAGTCACTGAGAAGCCTACACCATACTCTACTCAGTTGGTGTAGGAGTTGTCACTAGCCGTATTTCTTGCCTGCGGGACTTGGGTCTCAGTTGCAGTCCCCAACGCTCGCCTTTGTGATCGGTGGTATGGTCATTGCCGCTTTATCTAAATTTGAAACCGGAGTAATTTAAACGGAGATTTGGTGTCCAGATTCAAACGTTTAAAGAAATGGTTAACTCTTGAGAACAATTCCGGGAATGAAAATCCTCAAGATCAACGAGGACGCCTTGATCGCCTTAACTGTTGAAGAACAAGTTTTAGTGACCTTGGAATATTGGCGAGAATATCGAACCTATTTTCATAGGGGGACAAATTGGGGAGTATCCGGATCAACGATTTGCCGAATTGTAACTAACATTGAATCAACTTTAATGAAAACGGGGAAGTTTGGTATTCCTGGGAAAAAAGCATTGTTCAAAGGTTTTGGGCGTCACCAAAGTTGTGGTAATGGATGTCACAGAAACTGCTATCGAACGAAAAAAACAGAAAAAATACTATTAGTCAAGAAAAAAAGCCACAGCCTAAAAATGCAAATGGTCATTAATCAAGAAAGTAAACAGATTATTTGCCTAAATTTTGGACTGGGGCATTGCCACGATTTCAGCTTGTTAAAAAAAAGCAATGTTCATTTCTATCCCTCAAGCGATAGTTTACAAGATAGTGGCTATCAAGGGATAAAAGATTATCGCTTTAATAGCTCGACTTCTAAAAAGAAATCTAAAAAGGCGAATCTTTCTCTTTTAGAAAAAGACTATAATCGAGCTTTAGCCCAGGCTCGAATAGTGATTGAATATGTTAATAGGAGTCTAAAAGTTTTCAAAATTTTGTCAAGTCGTTATCGAAATCGTCGCCGCCGTTATGGTCTCTGTTATAATTTGTAGTCAGCACTTTACAATTATGAGTTAGCTCTCAGGTCTAAAATTCAAAAGCTTTAATTATAACATAGATTTTTTTTTGCAATAGGTCTAATATGAAATTACAGACTCGCCCCGGTACCAACAAAATCTCTAATGTTCAAATCGCGTTCATGGCGACAGAGGCGCTGTGGAATAATAAGTTGCGTACCAGTTTAACTATGCTGGGCGTAATTATTGGGATATCTTCGGTAATTGCCATTACTTCGGTGGGACAGGGAGTACAAAAATCAACTGAAGAACAGTTAAAGGCTTTGGGTACAAATGTGCTGTTGGTTTTATCCGGCGCTTCGCGATCGGGCGGTGTCAGTCAGGGAAGCGGTTCTGCTACTACTCTTACTTGGGATGACGCTAGGGCGATCGGCAAACAAGCTCCCGCAGTTAAGGCGATTTCGGCTTATTTGCAGCGTCAAGTGCAAGTGGTTTATGCCGGACAAAATTCATTTACTGCTATTTTGGGTACAGATTTAAACTATCCAGATGTCAAGAACATTCAACCCCAAGAAGGACGGTTTTTTAATGAGGATGAATTGAATGCTGCTGAGCCAGTAGTTGTCCTGGGGTCTAAGGTGCGGGACGAACTTTTTGGACCCGGAGCTAATGCGCTATCCTCCGATATCCGCATTCAGGGAAACCGCTACAAGGTGATTGGAGTGATGGAAAGCAAGGGGTCTGTAGGGGGAACCGATCAGGACGATCGAGTGTATATTCCCCTCAAAAATATGTCTTCGCGGATTGTGGGGAGAAATTCTTTAGCGGGGATTGCGATCTCTGGTTTTTGGTTGGAAACTGCCGACGAATCGGATTTAGCTGATGCTCAATTTCAAGTAGAAAATATTATGCGCTTGCGCCACAATATTTATCCACCACAACCGGATGATTTTCGAGTTGTAAATCAAGCTGAGATAGTTAATACTTTCAGCAATGTGATAGGTTTATTTACGGTGATGGTGGGTTCGATCGCCGGAATTTCTTTGGTGGTTGGCGGCATCGGTATTGCTAATATTATGTTGGTGTCTGTTGTGGAACGCACTAAGGAAATCGGGATTCGCAAAGCGGTAGGCGCTACTAATGCAGCAATTCTAATTCAATTTATGGCGGAATCTATTTTAGTTTCCACGGTGGGGGGAACGGCGGGAATTGGGTTGGGAGTTGCGATCGCCTTTGGGGCCTCGACAGCGTTTAAATTTCCGTTTGTGGTTTCTGTATGGTCGATCGCCGCAGGTTTTGGGCTGTCTTTTACTGTAGGCTTATTGGCGGGAGTATTGCCGGCTCGGAATGCGGCTCGCTTAGATCCGATCGCAGCTTTGCGGAATGATTGAAGTTAGTGACGTTCGACCCCGTTAAATTCAACAGTCTTGGACGCACGAGTGGTCAGAAACCGGGTTTGATTGACGATCGGACTTCGTTGTCGGCCACAGATTCGCTAACGGGACTTAGACAAAAACAAGGTCAAAAATGGCTGCAAACGGGGACAGGTAAACGGTTTGAGCTTGAATTGAACTCAGTCGATAATTGACAAGGGTTTCACCTCTGATATCAAATCCGCGCTCGATCGTCGGGCGTAAAATCGAGTTAACAGTTAACAGTTAACACTCAACCATCATTCAGTTTTTCGACTGACAGCCAACAACCAACAGCCAACAGCCAACAGTCAACAGCCAACAGTCAACAGCCAACAGTCAACAAACTCTTTCCCTTACCTAGACTGCGTTTCAGGTAGTTTAGGGGCTAGAAAATGTCTAAGTGCAATTAGAAATAATATACGCTAATTCAAATATAATAACCAAAACCCCTTATCCAACAGGCAATTTCCATGTTAGAAGCATTGGTATTGGCAACAGTATTTTGCGGATTTTTTGGTATCATCTTTAAAAAGAACCTGCTCATGAAAATCGTCTGTATGGATGTCATGAGTACAGGGGTTATCGCCTATTACGTGGTGGTGGCATCGCGAGAAGGCTTGCTGACACCAATTATTTCAAAGGGGAAAAATGTTGTCGCTTACGCCGATCCGGTTCCCCAAGCGGTGATCTTAACGGCGATCGTGATCGGCTTTTCAGTTCAGGCTTTAATGCTGGTCAGTGTGATGAAACTGGCACGAGATAATCCGACATTAGAAAGTAACGAAATCGAGATGAATAATACCCCATGAATACCCTGACGCTAGCCTGGATAGGACTCCCGTTTTTTGTCGGGTTTAGTATTTATTTGATTCCGAAGCTTGACAAGTATCTCGCCATATTCGGAGCGATCGCATCTGCTGCTTTTGCATGCGAACTTTTTACGATTCCGTCAGCGGTGACGCTGAAGTTACTGGATAATTTCAGCGTGACTTTGCTAGTCGATAGCTTGAGTGGCTACTTTATCTTAACCAATGCCTTAGTCACGGCAGCGGTGATTATCTACTGTTGGCCCACAGATAAGACGGCATTTTTTTACGCACAGATTCTCATGGTGCATGGCAGCCTGAATGCAGCCTTTGCCTCTACGGACTTTATCAGTTTATATGTGGCGTTAGAAGTCAGTGGCATTGCGGCGTTTCTCTTGATTGCCTATCCTCGCACCGATCGCTCGATTTGGGTAGCTTTGCGCTATCTATTTATTAGCAACACGGCAATGCTGTTTTATCTAGTCGGTGCCGTGCTGGTTTATAAGGCAAGTAATTCGTTTAGTTTTGCCGGCTTGGGTGCAGCGCCCCCAGAGGCGATCGCCCTGATCTTTATGGGGCTCTTGGTTAAGGGAGGTGTGTTTGTATCGGGGTTATGGCTACCGTTAACTCACTCGGAATCAGAAACGCCAGTGTCGGCTTTGCTGTCAGGAATTGTAGTTAAAGCCGGGGTATATCCCCTCGTGCGGTGCGCGCTGATGGTGGAGGAGGTGGCACCTATCGTCCAGATTTTCGGAGTCGGGGCGGCGTTTATGGGCGTGTTCTATGGCATCTTTGAAAAGGATACCAAGCGGATGCTGGCGTTCAGCACGGTTTCGCAGTTAGGTTGGATTCTCGCAGCCCCGCAAGTGGCAGGCTTTTATGCCCTCGCCCACGGCTTGGTCAAATCGGCGCTATTCCTGATTGCGGGTTCTTTACCCAGCCGCGACTTTAAGGAATTGCGACAAAAGCAGATCAATACTAAGCTCTGGATTGCCTTAGTCGTGGCTAGCCTTTCGATCTCAGGCTTTCCCTTTTTGGTTGGCTTTGGGGCAAAGATGTTGACTTTGAAGAATTTGACACCCGCTTATGCGACAGCCATGAATGTGGCAGCAGTAGGAACTGCTATCCTATTTGCTAAATTCATCTTTCTGCCCCGTGGTGGAGAAGCAAAAAAATCAAAATCTGGTTTTTTGCCTGCGGTGTTGCTGTTGCTAGGTGGGCTGATTGCAGCCAATGCCTTTTATGTTCAGGCTTATACGCTGGAAAATATGCTTAAGGCGATCGCCACCGTCGGTGTTGGTTGGTTAGCCTATTTTCTAATTTTTCAACGCACGGCAATCAAACTGCCACGTATGCTTGAACAATTCGATCACTTGGTCGGTTTTATGAGCTTGATTTCGCTCCTACTATTCTGGATGGCATTCTCAACATGATTGGACAGCTAATATTAAGACTGACGATCTGGTTTCTACTCACAGCCGATTTTAGTTTGGCAAATATTGCGATCGGCATCATCATTGCTTTCCTGTTGCCGCGCAGCTACGCACCCCCGGAACCTTTGAGGGAATGGTTGGGGGTGTTCGGTAAAATATTGAGGGCGATTCCGATAGCTTATATAGAAGCTTTTGAACTCATCTTCCGCCCCCATAGACACGAAGATGTGATCATGGAAAAAGTGCCAAACCATCGATCGCCCTTGCTGATCTTCCTAGATGTCTTCGTGATCACTTTTACTCCTAAGACGATTGTTGTGAAATATCACGAAGAGGGTTTTTACGAAGTACACCGAGTGCAACGGACATCAAACACCTAGCTCAAGTTTCTTTCTGAATGATTTAACCGCTCTTGACGCCGAGTCAGAGAAGAGAAGAGAGAAATGAATAATTCCGATTTAGCTAAGTAAGAAAAATCAGGAGTCCACACAATTGAACAACTTGAACAACTTGATTCTAATTGCGATGATTCTGGCTCTGCTCATACCCATGTACGAGGTATGGAAAGATCATGATATCTGGCAAACAATGTTGGCGTTTGCCAGTATCTCGACGAAAACGGCAATCATCGCTCTCGTCATATCCGTCTGGCGCGATGATTGGATGATCGGTGTGGTGGCGGCGATTATCCTCAGTGTGGGTGAAGCTGGATTGATGTTGTTGGCACATATAATCAAACGTATCAGTGAACCATGATCGTAATAGATGTATTGAGCTATACCTGCATCGGTATAGGGATTTTTTTCTGGTTTTGGGGTACTTCTTACCTACTTGGGAAGCGATCGGTTTTATATAAACTGCACAGTCTTTCGGTAGCAGACACGCTTGGGTCAATGTTGATCGTCGTCGGATTGCTGCTGCAAATACCCAGTAAATGGCCCCTGCTGATTCTGGCGATCATTTGCTTAGCCACCTGGAACACAATGCTGGGATATGTGTTGGCCCATTGTTCCAAAACAGGGACTGACTATGAACGATAATAGCTACATTTATGTCCTCGTCGCTCTGCTACCCTTAGCTGCTGGTATGGTGGTATTTCAGGTCAATCCATACCACGCATTGCTACTGCGGGGGGTATTGGGAGCGATCGCCGCCTTGGTGTATACAATTTTAGGCGCGGGGGATGTGGGATTGACCGAAGCCTTGATGGGCACCCTGCTCGCGATTACACTTTATGCAGTGACGGTGCGTTCATCCCTCGTGCTGCGTCTGGGTGTAATCGAAGAGGGGACAGAGGGCGATGCTATACCAAACGACAAAACCGCAGGTGATTTTAAGCAACTGATAGATGACATTCGCAGAGTTTTTCATAAACGCCATGTGCGCCTGGAACTGGTTCCCTATGCGACTACAGAGGCATTGCAGCGGGCGTTGCTCGAAAAAGAAGTTCATGCAGCTTGTGCGCCACAAGACCAACTAGAACACAGCGGCGAATCGCAACTTTATAACACCGCAATCAGAGTTCGGCGTGTCTACGACATCATGCAAACCGAACTTGCACCGGGGACAACCCTAACCTATGTAAATACACCAGACGCAGAGGACAAGCATTGATGAAGTGGGTTTACTTTTTATCAGGGATAGCGCTGTTTGTCAAAATGCTGCTCGTCGCCAATCCCACAATGGAGTTATCGCAGCAAAGTTCGATCGTCGAATTGGTTGTTCAAGATAGTGGAGTATCCAATGCGGTTTCCGGTATCATTTTTCGAAATCGGCTGTACGACACGATCTTTGAAGTCGTGGTATTTACGATCGCCATCTTGGGTGCAAGTTTCATGCTAGCCAATGAACAGCCGTCCTGCGCCATATATCAGTTTACCGATCAACCATCGATTATTTTGGCGCGATTGGGAGCGACGATTGCCGCGTTGGTGGGTATCGAACTAGCAATTCGCGGGCATTTAAGTCCAGGCGGTGGTTTTGCGGCGGGTGTAGCGGGGGGAACTGCGATCGGCTTGGTGGCTATTACCTCATCACCGCAGTGGATGCAAGAAATCTACCAGCGCTGGCACGCGGCGACTTTGGAGAAGGTTTCGGTACTTGTTTTCATTGTATTGTCCGTTATCACTCTGTCAGGATATGAGTTACCGCACGGAGAGTTAGGCACACTTTTCAGCGGTGGCATTCTCCCCTTGCTCAATATCCTGGTTGCAGTCAAAGTCGCATTAGGATCGTGGGCAGTGATGTTGGTGTTTATTCGCTATCGCGGATTGCTATGACAAATGTTCCTAGCTCAAATCCATTGGCATCGAAATTATTCATCTCTCTCATTCTCTGACTCTGTATCCTCTGTGTCCTCTGTTCTTTGCGGTTTAATCGAAACTTCCCCGCTTTGGGGCAGGGCTGTTTCATTCTAGAATTTTAGCACAGCTAAAATTCTGAATGAAAATATTAATGTCAGGCTCGAACCCTAAAAAATCAACTATAGCAATCCTTGCAGGAGTCGTAAACTTTTTACCCTACCCCAACCCTCCCCTTATCAAGGGGAGGGAGTAAGAAATTCACAAATGATTTAGGATTGCTATATCAATTTTATTGATAGTTGAATGAACCGTTTTTCTTACTTTTTAAAGAATTGAAAACTTTATCTTTTTAATTGTGAGCAGATGATTGAGATATACAATTTTAACTGAGGAAAAATATCAGATTTTATAATTCATAGTTTAGTCACCTCTGCCCGATTCTTAATGATGAAAAGCCAGCCTAAAAATCGGTAAAAATTACAGCACTTCCCTATGCTATGTGGTACAGTAACAACAATCAGTGAACAAATTTTTTAAAGGGCTATAATTCATCAAATCGAGGGCAACTTCTATTATCCTATCAATCATTGCTGGGGTCTTGGGAGCAAAACTTCGCAAAAACGATTTAAGCTGTGATTACCACATTTCAATAGGATTAAAATCGGGAGAGTAGGGTGATAAACAAATAACACGCGCACCGACAGCTTCAATCATTAGTACAATTGAGGTGAGTTTAGGGGAAGATAAATTATCCATTACTACTACCGCTACCGGCGGCAATTGAAGGCATAAAAACTGGTCAATAAATAAACTAAATGCTGAACCATCTATTGAATCATCCATTGTTATTACTGCCCGAACTTTCTTCAGACTAATTGCGCCAATAACTGTGACTTTAGCCTCTGCATAAAATGGCTTGATTCCACCGACTCTTCTCCCTATCTGTGAGCGGGCATGAGTTCTAGCCAAACAAGTCCATCATCCCCGTTCCCGGAGAGAGATAAAAGGTTCTCGGTCTCGATATTTTTCATTTTTTCCCAATACTCAACTCTCAACTTTTGTACTCTGTCTGTTCCAGCTTGGCTACTACACCAGGTTTTTTTGATCCGCTCAATAATTCGGGGTGAATTGCTCAAAGATGCACCTCAAATGACGCACAATCGCTCCTAAGTGGGTAGTCCGCCCCGAATTATTGAGCGGATACAAATGTGCAACAGCTTACTCTGTTACTTACACAATTACGCCCTCTAATTCACCGAATTCGATTTGAGTTTCCAACGCCAAAGTCAGGGTACTTTCAGGTTCTACCATTTTTATATCACCTTGAATGTCGGTAGCCCACCAAGCGCGATCGGACACATTGGTCAATCCTAACGAAAGCTCGTTTCTCGATCGAGAAGTGACTATAGCTACAAGGCCGTTAGATGCTGCGGCTGTTAAACTCGGTATGTCAGAGGTGAATAATTGAGTTCCCGCACTCAGAGGAATAACTCGATTGCCTAATTTTAGGGAAAATTGTCTGCTGGTAAAAGAATTTACTGCGGGATGATCTGATATAAAGGTAGGCGGAATATTTGCCGGTGTTGGGGCTGGCAAGTCAGAATTTCCTACTGTAATTGTACAGTTGCCGATTTTCTTTTGGTCGCCCGATCGCAAATAACTCACCGCCCCGCTATCAACATTCTCGCAAACAATTTGACCTGCTTCTAATTGAAACCGCATAGCCAAGGGCGAAACATTAGGAATGCAGATAATAGACAAATTTTCATCACTGCCAAAAGTCACTGGTTCCGAACCCAGAGTGAGAGTGCGATTTGCTCCCGTATCGTAACTAATGACCAGCCAAGCTTTGTTGAACAAAGTTTCAGCTACAACCAACATAATTCCAATCCAAAAACCGATCGCAGCACAGCCAGCTAAACGGCCTGCTGTACCGGATAGATTGTAAGCAAACAGAATAAACAAACAGCCGCCCAACACACCCCCAACACCGCCGCCTCCCATGCCGCGAAGCGCCCCCAAATTAGGAATCCGCTGTGCAAGTCCAAGTCCTAACAAACTGCCAGCTATTCCCCAGCAAATTACTCGCAATAATTCATTGTTTCCGTCGCCAATTCCGCTGTAAATACCTTCGGCGATCGCCCCAGAAATTGCTCCTGCTATTAAACCAAACAATCCGCCATTTTTTAAAGCTTGTTTAATTTGAGGCTTGCCTTTGATATAGTAATAATAGCCGAACATGATAGCAGTAGCAATGCCACCGCCTACGAGCCCAAACCAGCGAGCTGTGGACAATACACTGTCAACAACAGATTCCGAACCAGTGAGCCCCTGCATGAAAGGTTCGGTGATTAGATTGCCGGCGAAACCGCCGACAGCACCGCTAATGCCAAACTGTAAAGCTTTTTTAAGGGCTGATAGATTTCTTTTCACGGCGCACCAGATTAAAAGTGAGAGTCAAATCTAGCTACAAGGTCGAAAGTCATGATTTCCGATGATTCAGATATCTTGCACCATTATCAAGAACAGGCTTTCCGGCCTGTTCGACAAACATAAAGAGTGAGTTTTCTTGCGGGGAGTAGGGGTTGAACCCCAGAGCTCGCCCGTCCAAAACTTATTGAGAATGCTGCAAGATGTGAGACGATCGCACCTCTCCCCCTGTCTCCCTGCTGTCTCCCCCCATCTCCCGCTTCCCTCCCTCTCAGGGCCAAGCCTTTGAACCTCGCGCCCTCGCCCGTCACCACTCATGCAGCGAGGTCTAGATCGCCTGCAACCCTTGCTGCTAAATAATTTCAGATAGTTCTTTCCGGTGATATTTTAACTTCTCAGACCCAAGCGAGGGCCCAAATATGAAAAGGAATGTTACAAACTATTACAGTAACACTCAGAATGTGAACATAATGCCTCAAAATACTTGCGAGAGGTAGTTGTGTCAGAGAAGCAATATCCTTACTAACTGCCGGACAGTCACTCGATCGCCACTAAGTGGCCTGCTGCAATCTTGATCATAAATTAAAGATCGCATCAGTCATTTATGGTATTGTAAGCGACAGGCTTAGTGCGAGCACTCACAACCGCACCGGCGTGAAGAACCAGCGCCGTTAAGCACCGAAGGCAGTCACCCGCCAACAACTTCAACAGTTGCTGACTGTGGAAAGTCCAGCCTTCCCCGTCAAAGCTCCTGCCTGAGCAGGAAAGATACGGGACGCAAGCGCCCGCCTTCGCTAGCTCAGCGCAGAGCAGTTCATATAGCAAAATATCCAGCGGGTACACACAAGATGAGTATCGTCACCAAATCAATCGTCAACGCAGACGCCGAAGCTCGCTACTTGAGCCCAGGTGAATTAGATCGGATCAAGAGCTTTGTCACCTCTGGTGAACGCCGCGTCCGCATCGCCCAAATTTTGAGCGAATCCCGCGAACGCATCGTCAAGCAAGCAGGCGACCAACTTTTCCAAAAGCGCCCTGATGTTGTTTCTCCCGGCGGCAACGCTTACGGCGAAGAAATGACCGCAACTTGCTTGCGCGACATGGACTACTACCTGCGTTTGATTACCTACGGAATCGTAGCTGGCGACATTACTCCGATCGAAGAAATCGGTATTGTCGGCGTCCGCGAAATGTACAAATCTCTCGGAACCCCGATTGAAGCCGTCGCCGAAGGCGTTCGCGCTATGAAAAATGCAGCAAGTTCGCTGCTGTCTGGAGAAGATGCTTCCGAAGCTTCCTCTTACTTCGACTACGTTATCGGTGCGATGCAGTAAGGAATTTCGATTTTAGGTTTTCGATTTTAGATTGAAAAATTGGGGGTTGCCGGCAACAAGCTAAAAGTTTTTGCAAATAACCAGCCAGTTAAAAATCTTAAATCCCAAATCCCAAATTCCAAATTCTAGCTCCAAAATTGGACTGACTCAGCCACTTTCTAGGAAACAAGACAACCATGCAAGACGCAATTACCGCCGTTATCAATTCCTCTGACGTTCAAGGTAAGTACCTGGACATCAGCGCTCTAGACAAGCTCAAGAACTACTTTGCTTCTGGCGAACTGCGCGTCCGCGCCGCTACAGCCATCAGCGCCAATGCAGCCACAATCGTCAAAGAAGCAGTTGCTAAGTCTCTGTTGTACTCTGATGTAACTCGTCCCGGCGGCAATATGTACACCACTCGTCGTTATGCAGCTTGCATCCGCGACTTGGACTACTACCTCCGCTACGCCACCTACGCTATGTTGGCTGGCGACCCTTCCATCCTCGATGAGCGCGTGCTCAACGGTTTGAAAGAAACCTACAACTCCTTGGGCGTGCCCATCGGTTCTACCGTACAAGCAATCCAAGCAATGAAAGAAGTCACCGCTGGTTTGGTCGGTTCTGACGCTGGTAAAGAAATGGGCGTCTATTTCGACTACATCTGCTCAGGCTTGAGCTAAAACTCAGGAAGAAGGAAGAAGAAAGAAGGAAGAAGAAGGAAGAAAGAAAAATACTTATTTCTTGCCTCTTTTAACTTTTAACTTTGGACTTGTTACCTTTGCCTTTGAAAAGAGGTCAGGGAAGTTGAGAGTGATTGCTAGACCGTCAAAGGCTTGTCGAGAAAGCCCGACGAGTTTTAACGAGCTAGTTTTGACTCCTAACTCCCTGCCTTCAATCTTTAAAAAATCCATCTAATAATCTGTAAACCTACTCAGGAGTTCGTTTCCCATGAGAATGTTTAAGGTGACTGCTTGCGTCCCAAGTCAAACCCGCATCCGCACTCAGCGCGAATTGCAAAATACCTATTTTACTAAGCTCGTTCCTTACGACAATTGGTTCCGGGAACAGCAAAGAATTATGAAAATGGGCGGCAGAATTATTAAAGTGCAACTGGCTACCGGTAAGCCCGGAGCTAATACAGGTTTACTTTAAGAGCCGAAGCTGGATTAGTAGAGGGGTAAGAGGTCGCTATGACCTCTTTTTTGTTGTTATAGCAGAAGAAAGAACGTCCAGCGTTGTTAATCTAATCATTGACAAATATTTCAATAAGCAGAAAGTATAACTGCGATTATCGCTAACAAAACAGCAAGCATTTGTGATAATGTAATAGCCTCTTTCAAGAATAAAGACGATAATAATATAGTAATCAGCGGGTAGATAGACGTAACACTCACCACATTGGCAACTTCACCTTTGCCAAGGGCTATAAAAAATACTAATGATGCCACCGTGCCAGCAACGCCAACTAACATGGCAAACGAAATTCCCCTAACATCTCCCTCAAAACTAAAATTATTAGTGTGAAAAATAATAAATAAAGTAGTTAAAATAGCGCCAATTGCTTCATAAACAAAAGCATTTTTGTAGTCAATATATTTAGTTGCTAAATTGCCAAAAAATCCCCACAAACCATATAATAGCGAGCAGATTAATGCGTAAATTAACCAATCTGGTACTTTAGCCATCTTTGTTAGAGTTTATTGAGAGCATTCTAAAATCCTATGGCTAATGACATTCGACGCTTGATTCCCTTTTTTGACCCCAGCGCCTCTCAATGGGCCGCAGAGGCCCGGTGGCTGAGGTGGCTGACTTTTCTGTGGCTGTTTGTCGGGCTGACAGCATTGTTTTCGGCTTCCTATCCCATTGCAAATTATGAATTTGGAGACGGGCTTTATTATTTTAAACGACAGCTCATCGCAGTGGCGATCGGGCTGGCAGGCTTTAACTTGATAGTGTACTCCCCACTGCGCTACATCATGAAAACATCTCAGTTAGGCGTTTTATTGCTGCTGGGATTGCTCTGGTTGACCTTAGTTCCGGGAGTGGGAACCACAATCAACGGGGCGACTCGCTGGATATCTCTGGGCCCGGTTCCGATTATTCAACCTTCGGAGTTGATTAAGCCGTTTTTTGTTCTCCAAAGCGCCCGCATTTTCGGTAACTGGCCGCGGTTGACGAATAAAGTTCGCTTAACTTGGCTGTTAATTTTCGGTGCGATGCTGTTGGGAATTTTGTTGCAGCCAAATTTAAGTACCACAGCTTTGTGCGGGATGACTTTGTGGTTGGTGGCTTTGGCGGCGGGCTTGCCTTACTTGCAGTTGGGCGCAACGGCTATGGGGGGAATGCTTTTAGCCGTTTTAAGTATTAGTGTTAAGGAATATCAGCGCCGCCGGATTATGTCTTTTCTCAATCCTTGGGCTGATCCGATGCAAGACGGCTATCAGTTGATTCAAAGTCTCCTGGCTGTTGGTTCTGGGGGCATTTGGGGTGTGGGTTTGGGGATGTCGCAGCAAAAGTTATTTTATTTGCCGATTCAGTACAGCGATTTTATTTTTGCTGTGTTTGCTGAGGAGTTTGGTTTGGTGGGAGGTTTCTCGCTGTTGCTGATGTTGGCGGCATACTCTACTGTGGCTTTGAGGGTAGCGATGAAGGCTCGAAATATTGAGTCTCAGTTGGTGGCGATTGGGGTGATGGTGGTGATGGTGGGACAGTCGCTGCTGAATATTGGGGTGGCGACGGGGGTTTTGCCGACTACGGGTTTGCCACTGCCGTTTTTTAGTTACGGGGGCTCTTCGATGTTGGCAAGTTTGTTGTTGTCGGGGTTGCTGATTCGGGTGGCTAGGGAGAGTTCTGAGGCTGATGTGGTTTCTTTAAACGGCCTCCGTGGAAAGCCGGGAAAGCCGAAGTTGCGATCGAACAACGGCACTGCACAAACTGAATAATTTGTCAATAGCAAACTAACCCGGTTTTTGGCAAAAATCGGGTTAGTTTATTACTTAAAAACTACTGGCAGAATACCAATTTATAGGAACAGGTATTGTAGGGAAGAACACTGATTTTGAGAAAAAAAGAAGTCGGCGATCTTAAGGCAATTCGAGATTTATATCGTCACAGATGAATGTCGATCGACTATTTCCGCCCGTCACCCTTATTTGGCGGTTCTTCTTGTTCTTCTTGAGGTTTAGCTGTGATCTGAGTTAATTCTTTTTTGTCTGGTTGCGGTGTTTCTGGAGTTGAGTGAGCCATTGAGTTTTTTCCTAAATAGATGCACCGCTTAATTATATCGTTTGGGGCTGCAAAGATATTGCTGTAGATATCGAGAGGAAAATCAAGACGAACAATTCTCATGGAGTGGCATTTGAGCTTTAATAAGTGTTAGCAATATTTTGAGGTGTCAAGCGGATATTCAAACCAGAGGGCTGTCAAAAGTTATGAAACTGCAAAAAATTGGATTGTCGGCACTGATCTCCATCTTAGCGGCGCTGACTGTAGGTGAGTTTCGATTTATCCCTAATTCTCAATTTAAAATCATCAATTCTCAGGCCTTGGCTCAAACTCAAGCTCAGCGGAAAGTCGAAGCAGATCGACTGTTAGACCAAGGTCGTCAGCAGCTTCAGATTAGTCAATTTCAAGCTGCTTTGGAGTCTTGGCAACAGGCACTAATAATTTATCGAGAAATTAAAGACCGCCAAGGTGAAGGGTGGGCTCTGGGAAGTCTGGGAATTGCTTATCTTTCCCTCCGCGACTACGCCAAAGCGATCGAGTACACTCAGCAGGTGTTGGCGATCGCCCGAGAAATTAAAGACCGCGAAAGCGAGGGGAAATCTCTGGGAAGTCTGGGACTTGCTTACTTTTCCCTCGGCGACTACGCCAAAGCCATCGAGTACGCTCAGCAGTGGTTGGCGATCGCCCGAGAAATTAAAGACCGCGAAAGCGAGGGGAAAGCTTTGGGAAGTCTGGGAAATGCTTACTTTGTCCTCCGCGACTACGCCAAAGCGATCGAGTACACTCAGCAGTGGTTGGCGATCGCCCGAGAAATTAAAGACCGCCAAAGCGAGGGGAAAGCTTTGGGAAGTCTGGGAAATGCTTACTTTGTCCTCCGCGACTACGCCAAAGCCATCGAGTACACTCAGCAGCAGTTGGCGCTCGCCCGAGAAATTAAAGACCGCCAAAGCGAGGGGAAAGCTCTGGGAAATCTGGCAAATATTTACTTTTCCTTCGGCGACTACGCCAAAGCGATCGAATACCAACAGCAGTGGTTGGCGATCGCCAGAGAAATTAAACACCGCCAAGGTGAAGGGTGGGCTCTGAGAGATCTGGCACTTGCTTATCGTTTCCTCGGCGACTACGCCAAAGCGATCGAGTACAGTCAGCAGTGGTTGGCGATCGCCAGAGAAATTAAACACCGCCAAGGTGAAGGGTGGGCTCTGAGAGATCTGGCACTTGCTTATCGTTTCCTCGGCGACTACGCCAAAGTCATCGAGTACACTCAGCAGCAGTTGGCGATCGACCGAGAAATTAAAGACCGCCAAAGCGAGGGGAAAGCTCTGGGAAATCTGGGAAATGCTTACTTTTCCCTCCGCGACTACGCCAAAGCCATCGAGTACCAACAGCAGTGGTTGACGATCGCGCGAGAAATTAAAGACCGCCAAAGCCAGGGGGCGGCTCTGGGAAATCTGGGAATTGCTTACCTTTCCCTCGGCGACTACGCCAAAGCCATCGAGTACACTCAGCAGGGGTTGGCGATCGCGCGAGAAATTAAACACCGCCAAAGCGAGGGGAAAGCTCTCGGAAGTCTGGGAATTGCTTACCGTAACCTCGGCGACTACGCCAAAGCCATCGAGTACACTCAGCAGTGGTTGGCGATCGCGCGAGAAATTAAAGACCGCCAAAGCGAGGGGAAAGCTCTCGGAAGTCTGGGAATTGCTTACCGTAACCTCGGCGACTACGCCAAAGCCATC
>NZ_JAUBVE010000024.1:19735-41554 GCF_036705715.1 Microcoleus sp. AT3-D2
GAGTACACTCAGCAGGGGTTGGCGATCGCGCGAGAAATTAAAGACCGCCAAAGCCAGGGGGCGGCTCTGGGAAATCTGGGAATTGCTTACCGTAACCTCGGCGACTACGCCAAAGAGATCGAGTACCAACAGCAGTGGTTGGCGATCGCGCGAGAAATTAAAGACCGCCAAAGCCAGGGGGCGGCTCTGGGAAATCTGGGAATTGCTTACCTTTCCCTCGGCGACTACGCCAAAGCCATCGAGTACACTCAGCAGGGGTTGGCGATCGCGCGAGAAATTAAACACCGCCAAAGCGAGGGGGCGGCTCTGGGAAATCTGGGAATTGCTTACGGTAACCTCGGCGACTACGCCAAAGCCATCAAGTACGCTCAGCAGTGGTTGGCGATCGCGCGAGAAATTAAAGACCGCCAAAGCGAGGGGGCGGCTCTGGTAACTCTGGGATTTGCTCTCGCCAACTCTGGCAATTTCCCAGCAGCAGAGAAAACCCTACTTGATAGTATTAAAGTTTCCGAATCTCTCCGTGCTGGATTAGACGATGCCAATAAAGTGTCAATCTTTGAAACTCAAACTCACCCCTACGTCACTTTACAACAAGTCTTCATTGCTCAGAAAAAAACTAATGACGCTTTAGAAATTGCCGAACGGGGTAGAGCCCGAGCTTTTGTGGAGTTATTGGCATCTCGCCAAGCCCCATCTGCATCTGCCCAAACTACTATCAACCCGCCCAATATCCAGCAAATTCAACAAATCGCTAAAGAGCAAAACGCTACCCTCGTCGAGTATTCAACTATTTGGAATGAAGCCCTTTATATTTGGGTCATCAAGCCGACTGGTGAAATTACCTTTCGCTCAGTTGACCTCAAATCTCTGAACATCAATCTATCCGAATCCAGCGAAGAGACAAGAGTATCTGCTGCTACCGGGCTGAGAGGATTAAACGAGCAAGATACAGCCTTAGCTGAGATGATTCGCGGCACTCGCGAGGCTCTGGGTGTATCGGGGGACACTGCCAATAAACAAACAGCTAATCCCCCTGCTTCTACCCCTGCTAATTCTCGGATAATCTACCCCAAATTACAGCAAAGTTATCAACTACTGATTCAACCCATTGCCGATCTTTTACCTACTGACCCCAATGCTCCTGTCATCTTCATTCCCCATCAATCCCTGTTTTTAGTTCCCTTTGCCGCCTTACAAGATCCGACAGGTCAATATCTGATTGAAAAACATACCATCCTCACTGCTCCCGCCATTCAAATTTTGCAGTTAACCCGCCAATCACGGCAAAAAGTCCGACAACTTTCTCTCCAAAATAACCTCGTCGTCGGCAATCCAATTATGCCCAAAATTGGTACCCCGCCGCACCAATTACCTGCCTTACCGGGCAGCGAACAGGAAGCAATTACAATTGCCCAACTTCTGAATACTAAACCGATTACAGGCTCTCAAGCGACTAAAGCATCGATTGTTCAACAGATGCTAAAAGCCCGGATTATTCATCTGGCAACTCACGGATTACTCAATGAAGTGAAGAGGCGAGATTTACCGGGAGCGATCGCCCTTGCTCCATCAGGAAATGATGACGGATTGCTGACTTCGAGCGAAATATTAGATTTGAAATTAAATGCTGAATTAGTGGTATTGAGTGCTTGCAATACTGGCAGAGGAAACATCACAGGCGATGGCGTGCTTGGGTTATCTCGTGCTTTAATTAGTGCTGGAGTTCCTAGTATAATCGTTTCTCTGTGGTTAGTGCCCGATGCTGCGACAGCGGAATTAATGGCAGAATTCTATCGCCAGTTACAGCTAAACCCGAATAAAGCTCAAGCTTTGCGACAAGCAATGCTGATGACAATGAAGATGCACCCAAATCCGCAAGATTGGGCAGCGTTTACGCTGATTGGCGAAGCAGAATAAGATTTTTTTCTGCGCTTGCTAAACTGCTTGAGGGTTGCAGCCAAACAAATCCGATGTGGACGCAAAAACATCTTTGTTAAGAATTAAATGCCGATCGCCATCTCGACTAATTAACCCTTGCTGCTGCAATTTCCCCAGCATTCGAGTTACTGTTACCCGCGTCGTGCAAATCGCATTAGCAATATCTTGATGTGTCAAGCGGATATTCAAACGAGTTCCCTCAACCACAGGCTGACCGAATTCCTGTTGCAATAATAGCAGTAGCTGATACAAACGGTCATCTACTCGTCGCTGTCCGGCGATCGCTAAAATTGCTTCCATTTGCCGCAGCCGCCGTACCATTTGAGGCAGCAACTCGTGAGCCAATTGAGGAGAAGCTTCGATTTCCACCATAGAATACCACATCAAATAAATATCTGATGTCGCCGTAGCTCGGTAAGTCTGCAAGCTTGTCAACCACAAACCGAAGCACATCGAAGGCCCAACCCAACCCAACAGTCCTTCTTCCCCGCTTGGATAAAGCGTACTCAGTTGTGCTAGGCCTTGACAGACTCGCCAAATACCATGCGACATCATAGGAATGGTTTCGCCCTTGGCATAAAAATGCAAGTTTCGGCTCGCTCCTGTGTTATGCTGGATTTCCGCTAAAAGTGCTTTGGATGTTGGTGGCATATCCCTTATTTCCAGCTAAAAAACATTGGTCTGAGACCTACGCCTCTCACTCTAACCGACCAAGGTAAAGGTTTGGTAATCGTCTGGTTAGGGCTAAGATAAGCTTTAGTCATTAGTCATTAGTCATTGGTCATTGGTCATTAGTTATTAGTCATTAGTTTAGGACTTAGGCATCGGTAGCCAGAAACCGGGTTTTTTAGATTAAATACACGGGATTAAAAGCCTCTAGATCGGTTAAAGAACCCGGTTTATTTCTTCAGAGTGCGTTCAGGAATATAGTTATTAGTTATTAGCGGTTATTTGTTAATTGTTATAAAGTGACTGAGAACAAGCTGGCGTGGTAACAATAAAGGTTCTCGTTATTCTGGGCTTTTCAAATAAATATTGATATCGAATAATTCATCAGACTATTTGTTAATAAATCCTCAGTTAATCAATGTTTTATAGAAAAGAAAGGCGAGTTTGGAAGCTCGATCGCACTTCCAGGCCCGCTGAGTCAACTGCTGCTCTCTGCTGCCACAATTCTCAAGAACTTCTAAAATAGTTCAAGAAGGTATCAAAAGACAAAGTAAGGTTTTTCATGGCCGATCAATTAATTCGCGCTACAGCCGCAGAGGGCGGAATTCGCGCTGTAGGCGTCATTTCCACCCGCCTCACCGAAGAAGCAAGACAGCGGCACAATCTCTCCTACGTGGCTACAGCCGCCCTCGGCCGCACAATGTCGGCGGGGCTGTTACTCGCCTCCAGCATGAAACACCCCGAATCGAGAGTCAATATTCGCATCAAAGGAGATGGGCCGCTGGGCGGACTTCTGATTGATGCGGGACTCGATGGAACAGTTCGAGGTTATGTGGACAATCCCGAAGTGGAACTGCCGCCCAATGCTAAAGGCAAACTCGATGTCGGCGGGGCAATAGGTGACGGTTATTTGTACGTGGTGCGGGACGTTGGATATGGCTTCCCTTATTCAAGTACGGTAGAATTGGTTTCCGGCGAAATTGGCGACGATCTGACTCATTATTTGGCAACCTCGGAGCAAACGCCTTCGGCTCTGGTTTTGGGGGTGTTTGTGGGGGCGGGCGGGGTAGAAGCGTCTGGGGGTGTGCTGTTGCAGGTTCTGCCGAAGGCGGCAACCGACGAAAAATTGGTGCAAACTTTAGAATCTAGAGTTGCTGAATTGTCGGGGTTTACGCCGCTGCTGCGATCGGGCAAAACGCTGCACCAGATTCTAGAAGAGTTACTGGGAGATATGGGCCTGGAAATTTTCCCGGAAACTCAGATGGTGCGCTTTGACTGTGGCTGTTCGTTCGATCGGGTTTTGGGAGCTCTGAAAATGTTGGGCGAAGCGGAACTCCAAGACATGATTGAAAAAGATGGGGGGGCTGAAGCTACGTGCCATTTCTGCAACGAGGTTTACAAAGCTAATAGCGACCAACTGGCGGAACTGATCGGCGATTTGCGATCAAACTCCGGTTCTTGAGACGATAATGTGTAATTGGCTCTATTGAGTGCGAGTTAGGGATGACGGCCTTGACCAATTGCCAATTACGCATTATCAATTACCTAATCACAAAATTTTGATTTTGGCGGTTTGGCGATCGGCTCTTGCAGTCTAGGGCCGACGGGAGTATGTAAAAGTGATGAATACATTTTATAGAGCAGTTGATAGCAGCGCTCGCAGTTTTTAAATAACTAACGCTAGCTGGTTGCTGTTTGTGGTGAGGATATGAGTCAAGATCGCAAAATACCAGGCCGTTGGTCTGCATCAGAATCCTTGGAGTCAACAAAGGATACTTCGTCGCTGGTGCGCTTACCAGCAAGGAAAAACCGAGCTGAACGACTTAAAGAGCTCCGAGAGTTGGTTACTTCGGGAAAACTGCCGGGAGGGCATCTGGAACTACCGCCGAATTTGTCTGGGGAAAACTCGCAGCCGCCGGAGGAACACAATCCGTTTTGGCGGAACTGGTCGAATAAGTGGCAGTTTTGGCTGGCGCTGAGTTTGATGCTATCGGTGGGTATGGGGTTTGTGGCAATTGCGTCTTTACTCAACCTGACCTCGCAGTCAAATTGCTCAAAGATTTTTTGGCCGACGGCTTCTGCTAACGATCGCTTTTTTTGTGCTCAAGAAGCAGCAAGCAAGCGGACGGCAGAGGATTTGCTCAGGGCGATCGAATTAGTGAATGCTTTGCCGCAAGACCACCCGCTGCGGCCGAGAATTAACACTCAAATCGATCGGTGGTCACAGGATATTGTCAGGCTGGGAAATGTTAGTTTCCAAGAAGGAAAGCTGGAGGAGGCGATTGCAATCGCTCGCAAGGTTCCTAAAAACGTTCCTGCTTACCCGACAGTGGAAAAGCAGATTGAAAAGTGGCAGTCGATATGGAGCGATGCAGAGAAAATTTACCGCACTGCTGAAGACCACTTGCGCCAGGAAGAGTGGGCGCAGGCTTTCCGCCAAGCTACTCTGCTTTTGGATTTGGGAAATACTTTCTGGGAATCGGCTAAGTACGAGGAATTGACTAAGCTAATTCAGACGACTCGGGCTGAGGGCAATAAGTTGGTAAAAGCCCGGAATACAGCCTCGGAGGGAGGTCTAGAAAATCTGATGGCGGGGATTAAGCTGGCTCAGGGAATTGGTCAAAACAGTTATTTGTATCAAGCTGCCAATAAGGCGATCGCGGAATTTAGCAAGAAAATTCTGGAGATCGCCCAAAAACGATTGCAGGCTGGCGATTGGCAGGAGGCGATGGCGATCGCCAACAAGATTCCAGAGTCGGCAAATTTAAGGGAACAAGTACAGGATTTTAATGAGTTGGCGAATGCTACTTCTCAGGCTTCTACTGGCTCTGTTGAGGGTTTCTCCAAGGCGATCGAGATTGCTCAAAAGTTGAATTCCGGCCGCCCTTTATACAAACAAGCTCAAGATTTAGTCGGCCGCTGGCAACAAGAAATGGCTGATGTGAAAGTTTTGGATTTGGCAAGCAGGCTGGCGGCGCCTGGTGGGGTAAATGATTTGAGGGCTGCGATCGCGCAATTGCAAACAGTCCCGGAATCAAATCCCCGCGCTTCGGAAGCTCGCAGTCAAATTAGCACCTTGAGCCGTCAAATCGAGCTGCTGGAAGACAGTCCGTATTTGCAAAGAGCGAACGATTTGGCGAATATGGGCGATCCGAATGCTCTGGAAGCGGCCGTTGCTCAAGCTTCTCGGATCGGTAGAGGTAGGGCGCTTTACGTGGAAGCTCAAGCCAAAATTCAAGCTTGGATCGAGAGGAGACAGCGGCTTGTTGACCAGCCGTTTTTGGATAGAGCTCAGCAGCTAGCGGCGGGCGGCAATTTGGCGGGGGCAATTGAGATGGCCCGCCGGATTCGATCGGGACGGGTGCTTTATGATGAAGCTCGATCGAACATTCGGACTTGGGAGGCTCAATTTCAGGGCGAGCAAGGTTTGCAGAACGCCCGTCAGACCGCCCGAGCCGGGACAGCGGACGCTCTGCAAACGGCTATTGCGCTGGCCCTTCAGGTGCCCGAGTCGAGTTCGCTCCGGTGGCAAGCGAGTGAGGCGATTGATGAGTGGAGCCAGCGGATTTTGGCGCTTGGTGTGGAACAGTCGTCGTCGGATCTGGCTGGGGCGATCGCGACTTTGAAGAAAATTCCCTCGGGCACTCGGGCTTTTGAGCAAGCTCGATCGCAAATCAAAGTTTGGGAGGAGTCGCTGAATCCTCCCGATGCTGAATCTCCCGATGCTGAATCTCCCCCTCCTGAACCGCCGGAAATTGAGCCTCCGACCAGCTCTGGCAGTCGCTAGGTTAACTGGTTTGCCCGACATTAGGCGGGGGTTTAAACCCCCGTCTCACAATTTGCATTTGGTTAAAACCCACTAAGAATTCATCAATTGCCACCGGATTTGACAAGATATCCTTAATGGTTAATCGCCAACATTTAAAAATTGGTAAATAAATTCTTTGTATTCCTCTTTCACGGGCAGCTCTTCATCGACTTTGAGTCGCCGCCGCACTGCGACAACTTCTTTGCCTTCGATCGGGTTATAACCTGGTTTATCGTATTTTTCCCAATACAATCCCGTTCCCCGGCGCTGCCAAGTCGGCAGTTCGTTAAAGTTAATTCCGTTTTGAAACAGCAATTCGTTTTTGAAAGCCACCGATTGTTTCTCTAATATAACTGCTGCATTTTCACCCGTTTCGCCATTTTTTCGCAGCATCCAATAACTCCAGCCATTCAAAGCGCAGCGCGCTGCATCTGCTTGGCACCAGAGAAAATAATCTACTACTTGCGATTTGTTGGCTGCGGAACAAATGCGGCTGTCAAAATTGACTGCTGTTTGGGCAGCGCGAGTGAAAGTTGCACTGGCAATACTGGCAGAAATAGAGACAATTTTTTCTAAGCTGCGGTCAAATAAATCCCAATCGGGAGGAAACAAAACTGAGATTTCGTCACTTTCGGTATAAGCGTAAATGCCGTCTAGTTCTGACAGGAGCGCTTTGGCAGTTTCCACCATTAATTCGTGGAATTTTAAGTCGAAAGGCTTATCAAAACTTGAGGAAGTAAATTTGGAAAAACTGCGACCGTCGGCGCGAATTACTGTGTGAGTTCCCGGCAATAAACGCAGGCTGTGAAAATATTCAAGCTCGCGCATTTTTTTTTCAAATGTCTGATTGTCCATGAATAATTTCCTCTGCGGGCCAGGTTTTTACTTCAAAGGTTAAGTTTTCTGCTAGGCGGGCGGAAAACAGCCGTTCAAACCCTTCGCCGTAACTGGGCAATACCATTTTTTTTATAGTAGCATAAATTGCTATGTCTGGAACTTGAGATTTGCCCGATCGCTTTTGATTTCGAGCTAAACAGTCACTGACTATTGATTCAAAGTAGTAACCGATGATTTGGGCATTATAAGTGCGACCGATATCAATCAGTGGCTTGCGATCGAGAACTTCGGGATTGGTATTGTCAACAGCAACTGAATGACCTGCTTGCAGTGCATTTTCAATTAATTGAATTTGTCGGCGCGATTTATTTCTATTGTTTCGCATTAAATCTTTGCTGACCAAAACGTGCGTTGCAGCTAAATAGGATCGGAAAAAAGTGCTTTTTCCCGATGCTTGCAATCCCATTAAAATGACTAATTCCATGAGAGGCTAAACATCTGCCGGATTCAGGTGCATCATTACCCAAGTGGTGTAAGTGCCGATCGGACTCCAAAGTATGTAAGGCAGCAATAACAGGGCGGCCGGCTCCGAAACTGGCAACACAGTTAAAGCTAGGATTACGCTTAAAATAGCGCCCGTTCCGCCGATTATTGTGCCGACTTTTAGGCTCCTAACTTTGCACATAACCGAGGTGTAAGACATAGTTACTATTTCTAAAAGCAGGTACAAACCCATTCTCAGCCAAGTCTCCTGAGTTCCTGGTTCTTTTTCCCAAACAATCACTGCTGACCAAGCTGCACAAATAAAAATCACTGTCCAAATTAGGGGAATTGCTTTTTCAAATACTAGCCATCTCGGACGCTGCAAGCGGTTGAACCATTGGATGTCGCTGCGCGGGATTAAGTTAGCTGCTAGTGCTACTATCAAGGCGACGCCTCCAATTACCATCCAGGATTTAATCATTTTTTTACCTTGGGCGAGGTTGACAGGTTCAATTCTGCAGATATTATCTCTAATTTGGGCGATCGCGCCATCTGTCCCCAGTTATATTAGGTTGAGTCCAGTCGCGAAACCCAACATCAGTTTAAAAGTTATTTAGACTTCTGGGAAACGTTAATTTATTCTCTTCAGTTCCCCTTCATAATATAAAAAATGTGACCGAAAGCATCCAGGATACAAGCCCCCGGATTCATCCGTCCAGAAATAAAAAACCTGTATCCGATGAAACTTGCCCCCCGAATTTATCCGTGGGGTTAATGCTTCAATCTAAAATCTAAAATCTAAATCTAAAATCGATTGACTCTTGCTCCCTCCCCTTGACAAGGGGAGGGTTCGGGTGGGCTTTTCAGTAAATTTGACCAGTAAATTTTACAAAAAGTCTCTTAGTCTTTCAAAACAATCGGCGACTAGCCGAGCCGATGATGCTGTTCTAATTCTAAACTCGGGTCATTCTCTTTTTTGGGAACCAGAAGCGTATTTTCGCTGCTCGGTTGCAACACGGCTTTAATCACTTGGAGAAAACGGTTAGGCTTTTTAGTTTGACCGTTGAGAGTGCGGCGGTCTTTCACTTTTTGAGAAAGGTGTCGCATCACAGATAAATCGAGTTCATCTATGAAATGGTCTGCGATACGTTCTCCCATTAAATCTATAGCTTCAGCATACTGATCTGTGAGCGTTTCTATGGCATCGTATGCTTCGTCAGCAACTTGACTTGCTACTGTTTTATTTTGGTCGCCTGCTGTCTGGGAATGGCTGCGGCGCCGGTCTAAAAGACTTTGGTAGTCAGCAATGCTCATTCCCAAATTGTAAAGATGGTGATGAGCGTGATCCATCAAATCTACTTCACTGGGATAGAAGAAACCGCGAGTGCTGTTGATGCCGTGCAGTTTTGCCCAACGCCGCAGAGTTGTCTCCTCTTGCAGTTGGTATCGCTCCAACATTTGAGCTGTGTTCAGCTCTACTTCTGGCGTAACTTTGAAATCGCTCATCGGTAAATCCTCGCTGGTGAGTAAATAAATAAATTTGAAACTTAGAATCTGTGATTTGCGTACAGTCTGAAAATGATGATCAATCCTTTGACGGCATTGAGGGAAGTCTTGCGGGCATTTGCTAGCCGTCGATCGTGCGATCGTGCGATCGAGTCAGAGGATTTCAGGGTAGGGTAATTTTGGGCTTTGTCTCGATCGCATCCGGGAGCAAGCACACTGGGTTAATAATATAGCTGATTTAGTGTTTTAACAATCGTTAAAAATAGTAAAGTTTGATTTTTGGGGTTGAATTATTAGTAATGTTGAGCTATAATATTCTCAATAACCGTGCAATTAGTAATTTTAGTAGTTGCAAACGAGATTCTTAGTATGCCTGTATACGATTATTTGTGTCCCGAAAACAACCAGCAATTAGAAGTTTCGCACAGCATGAACCTGGAAGTTTCGACTTGGGGCCAACTGTGCGAGTTGGCTAAGCGCGAACCCGGGGAGACTCCCGCAGATGCTCCGGTACGCCGACTGCTGAGCGCTCCGAGATTGATGAAGCCGACATCCGACACCGATTATAAAAATTCGGGTTTCAGCAAGTACGTGAAGCGGGATGAAGGAGTTTATGAAAATGTCACGGCTAAGGATGGTGAAAGCCGTATTGTCAATCGAGATGGTAAGGCGATTAAAGACTGAAAATCCCAAATAATTAAGTTTTCAGTTTAGTAAATTACAGATATTGGGTAGGGACACGGCACTGCCGTGTCCTGTATTTCATCCGATTAAAAACTACTATATTATTCAGATTATATTATTCCGATTCAGACGGAAACAAAATGCTCAATCGGACATAATATTATGAGCCAAACCAATCTTTCATTTTTTGTTTTGCTTGTGCTTTAGTATCAGTATTAATGTATACTGACACAGTAGCTATTGCCGCAAGTAATACTCCTAAATCATCAGTAAATCCGATGCCGACTATTATATCTGGAATGGCATCAACAGGAGATATAAAATAGGTCAAAGCTCCAACTACAACTCCTTTTGCCCAAGCAGGCACGTTTGGGTTCTGGGCCGTATAGTAGAGAATCAAAGCTTTTTCAACTACTTCTCTTCCTGCGGTTAAAGCAAAGTTTTTAAGTTTAGTCCAAAAACTTTCATCTGAATAGTTGATTTGGAGGTTGCTGAGGTTTGTTGTGGTTCCTTTTCGGTCGATTAAATCGAGAGGAATGCCCTTCATTTTAAGCTGGGAAACAGCAGAATTGAAGGATGCTGATGCCTTATTTTTATTAGGGGCAGCCTCCCGTATTTGTTTCATGTCTGCGATGAATTCCTGCATGGCTTGGATTTGCACTTCGGAAACCGCCAGCAGTTTTTTTGCGGATTGTATAGCCTCGCTTTCTCCGGGATGCAGCGTCTTATTTGCCCCAGCAATGTTAATTAAAAAATACATGACTCCCAAACGCAGCGGTTCTTCTGACTTGCTGAGTATTTGCAAACAGTCGCTGAGTGAAGGGGGACTGGCTGTGTAGGATTGGATTTGAGTTTTTGCAGAGTCAGAAAATTTGTCTAAATTTATGGTTTTAAACAACAAATCTAGTTCGTCAATATCAACGGAACCATCGGCGGATGCGATCGCAAACAAAGAACCATAAAAAGCTAAAAGTTCGCTTTCTGAGGAGGTGGCAAAAATATCTCTCTCGGACATGATGGTACTTCGATCGCGACGCTTTGCATTTTACCACAAAACTCAGCGCGCCATGATTTCAGAAACCGGCAATAATTTTAGAGAGTATGACACAATGGAGAATTTTTTATGAAAGTTGCGATCGTCGGCTGTGGCTATGTGGGTACTGCGACAGCCAAACATTTACGCGGCAAATCAGATTGTACCGTGACGGCGACAACTACCACGGCGACGCGAGTAGTTGAGTTGGAGGGTGTCGCGCAGCGGGTAGCCGTACTCAAAGGAAATGACAAAGATGCAATGACGGCTTTATTGCAAGAACAAGATACTGTTATGCTGTGCGTAGGTGCTCCAAATTCTCAGGCTTATCGGGAGAGTTATTTAGAAACTGCGACAACTTTAGTATCGGTTTTACAGCAGATACCGAGAGTAAAGCAGGTTATTTATACGGGTACTTACTCTGTGTATGGCGATCGCCAAGGTGAATTGGTAAATGAAGATTCTCCCGTTGCGCCGGCTAATCCAAACGGTGAAATTCTCGCAGAAACAGAACGGGTTTTATTAGCAGCATCGAGTCCCAATCTTCAAGTCTGCATTCTCCGTTTGGGAGGAATTTATGGGCTAGGGCGAGAATTAGTTAAAATCTTTGGAGGCTGGGCTGGGAACACTCGTCCCGGTAGGGGTGAAGATGCTACTAATTGGGTGCATCGAGATGATGTTGTTGGGGGGTTAACCTTTGCTTTAGAAAATCGATTGCAGGGAATTTACAATTTAGTCGGGGATGTGTCGCTATCCAGTGGTGAATTGCTCGATCGCATTTTTGAAACTCACAATTTGCCTAAAGTTTCCTGGGATGGAAGTCCTAGCGTGCGGCATTATAATGCTAGGGTGTCGAATCAAAAGATTAAGGCGGCTGGTTATCAATTTGTTCATCCGGAGATTAGGGAATTTTAGTTGGGCGATCGCTCTTTTGTTAAACCGCATCTTTTTCACAGGCGGGACGCCCGTGCCACAATGAACGCGGATGGACGAAAGGGCGATATTCACCGCTTTAGATTTTTTCCCTAACCCAAATTCTAAATGATTTCAGTAATGCAATTTCTCCCATTGTTTTAGTCTGCTCAAAAAACCTACTCATTTCTGTTGATGATAAAAAGGGAAAAGCAATACTGAAATTGCATTCAACATAGTCCTCGGAAGCTAACTGATAAAATTTTAAAAGTCGCCCGTTATATCTCCAGAGTTCGGGTACGCCAAGTGCCGAGTAAATTCCTGACTTATTAATTGAACTGCTGGTAATATCTATTTCAATTGCCAAGTCGGGCGGTGGGGCAGTTTCTAAGTCTAGTTCTTGCCTGCCTCTGACTGCGGGTTCACTTTGAATATAATAACAATTGTCAGGTTCTATACCCTTTTTAGCCTGTTCTTGCTTGAGAGTCATTGAGCCAGCACTTTTGATTTCAATGCCGAGTTCTTCTGCTAAAATGAAAATGAAGCGATCAGACTGAATCTTGGGATTTTCATGTTCGTATAAAGGACTCATAATTTCCAACATCCCGTTATCATAAGCTATGCGATAACCTCGGCGATTGCCTATTTCTTTGAGCAACGTTTCAAAGGTTGACCAGCTAATGTTTTCTAGCAGTGTTCTCTGTTCGGCTAAACTTGAAGTAGTAGCAATCATCTCAAAATCTCCTTGAGCTTAGAAAACTCTAGTTTTATTTTACCACAGGCCCAGATACTATCAAAAAGGGGGTCTTTTTTTGAACCGCAGATGTGGGCGGATAGACGCTGATGAACGCGGATGGATGAAAGGGCGATCGCACTTCACTTAGGTTGTGTTAAATCTTATTTGATGACACCGCTAATTCTTTTTCTTCTTCCCAAGACAGTGATATTTGAAGTTCTCCTGATGCTGTAAATGTTTGGGCTGCCAACAGTGCAGTCTCTAAATTCACACACATTTTGGCGGAATAATTACCTTCTTGTCCGCCGACAACTAGCTTTTCTATTGCATCGGGTTTTGATGGATCTACTAAATTATGGAAGCTAACATTGTCAAAAGTTATGTTAACAATATATTTGCCGGATTCACCGCCGCCAATGCTCATATAACACTCGTCATCTGCACCCAAGGTAACTAAAGTTTTACTTTTCCCATCTAACTCGCGAATGGCTTGTTCTATTTGACTCCAAGTAGGACTTTCTATTAAGTCACCTTCATCCTGGTTGCCAACCCAATTTTCTGATGATAGGTTTAACACAAACATTATTGCCTCCTTCTATTTGGCGGTTTAACTGTTATTGTCTTACTTCCACTGGGAGTAATAATTTCTAATTCTTCTATATTTAACTGCCAAGCCATAGAGTTTACTCCACCTCTTAAGCCGCAGGCGGCACAAAGTTCGCGATCGCAAATCAAACGTGCTTTACCTCCTCTAATGCCCGCATCGGCTGCTTGTTGAAAAGCATCGGCTTCAGCGTGGGTTTTGGTGATAGGATTGACATTAAAGGTTATTTGCCGACGATTGGGGTTGCTGCCAGAGTTGATGCCAAAAAAACTTTGACCAGCTATTTCTAGTTTAGCTATGGTTGATTTATCGGTTTCGCTGCCAGCCGGTGGTAAACCTAGGCTTTGTCTATATGCAGCTAGTTCATCAAACACACTTTGTATTTTTGCCTTTCCTTTGGGTTGACTGCCCCTATTTTACCAGATTGCGTTCTGGTTTTGGGATTTGGGGTGCGATCGCTCTCTTCTTCATCCGCGTTCATCCCTGTTCATCTGCCTTCATCTGCGGTCAAAAAAAGGGCGATCGCTAGATTAAATAATTATCTCTGTAGCGCTCCTGCGCCATTTGTCGTGCTTCACATTCATTCCATTGCTGGATAGGTCGTAAAGTTTCTACAGTTATCAATTCCTCGGGAATTGGTGTACCTATTATTTGATTGATTACTTCGGCTATTACCCGACAACAGCTTTGTGGCCAACAGACGACTTGCTGCTCAGCAAATCTAATGACTATCCATCCTTTTTCTAAAAATAGTTGATGGCGCTGATTTTCTTGGACAAGCACTTCGTAATTTTTAGGCTCACCGGTTTCATAGTGATAAGGTTTATCAATTGTTATATCAATACGTAAATTTGTTAACTTATCAAAATAAGAAATTTCAATACAGTAAGGTTGATAGGAATGGGATTTTTGGATGATTAAATTGTTATTAATTTTATCTGGGAATAATTGCTGTAAGTTCTTATAAAATTTACTTTCAAGCCACTGAGACTTTGTACTGACAATTCTACCTTCAGGAGGGACGGTTTTTATGATAATATCTTTAATGATCTGATAGCGATACTGTTTTATTTTTTCAGGTTTTTGGGATTCTGCTATCTGCCGTTTATGCTGAATCTCACGCTTTTGCCATTCTGCTAACAAATCTTTATAATCGCGCATTTGTTGCTTGTATTGATTAAGTGTTCGTAAGTAAGACACTTGTTGTTGCCAGAAGTTCAAGGCAGTAACCAAAATTCCACCTACAGAAATATAGAAACTAATGATAATATTTCTACTGGCAATCAGGCTAATAGTTGCAAAAGGAATAATTAATGGGAGAGATTTATAAAAAAACAAAAGTACATCTATTGGTTTGGGCTTATAACTAGGAAGTAAAGGTTTTGGTTCACTAAATTCCCATCTGAAGGGAACTGCATTCATAGCTTGAATAACAGGGTCGGGCATGAGGATAATAGGATATTGAGTCATGTTTTTTAGTGGTTGTATTATTAAACGATAATACTCAACTATTTTCACGAGATATTCCGCTCGGCAAAGACAAACAATGTTCTAACAAGGTGGGCAAATGCCCACCCTACCAAATTACCCCATAATCCCAGCAAAAAAGTCGATCGTCTCTTTCAACGCTTTCACAAACACATCAATCTCCTCGCGAGTATTGTAAAAATACAAACTCGCCCGTGCAGTAGATGAAACGTTCAAATAGCGGTGCAAAGCTTGCGTGCAGTGATGCCCCGAACGAATCGCGACTCCCTCCTGATCTAACAAGGTAGACAAGTCTTGAGGGTGAATTTCTCCCGCAGTAAATGCCGCCAAAGCTGCCCTACCTTCCCCGTTGCTGTCTGGTTGTGGCCCGTAAATTTTGATTTCGGGAATTTGCCGCAATTGTTGGAACAGATAAGCAGTCAATTCAGCTTCGCAAGCGTGAATCTTATCCATGCCAATGTTACTAAGATAATCGATTGCTGCACCGAGGGCGATCGCCTCGCCGATTGCAGGCGTGCCGGCCTCAAATTTGTGCGGCAAATCGGCATAGGTGGAATAATCGAGAAACACGTCAGCAATCATCTCGCCGCCGCCGAAAAACGGAGGCATTTCTCTCAGCAAGTCCAGTTTACCGTACAGAAAACCGATGCCAGTCGGAGCGCACATTTTGTGACCGGAAGCAACCAGCCAATCGCAATCTATTGCTTGCACATCTACTATCATGTGCGGCACGCTTTGGCAAGCATCTATTAAAACTTTCGCGCCGAAACTGTGGGCAATTTCGCAGATTTCTTTGACAGGACTGATGCAGCCTAAAGTATTAGAAACGTGAACGGTTGACACCAATTTAGTTTTATGGGAAATCAGCGTTTTAAACTGTTCCCAATCAAACTCGTTAGTTTCCGTTAACTCCACAAACTTCAGCACCGCACCGGTTCTTTGAGCAATCATTTGCCAGGGAACGAGATTGCTGTGGTGTTCCATTACCGACAGGATAATTTCATCTCCGGCTTGCAGATTGCTCAAACCCCAAGAATAAGCAACCAAATTAATCGCTTCGGTAGCGTTTCGAGTGTAAACAATTTCTTGCCGCGACGCGGCATTTACAAACGCCGCAACTTTGTCTCTCGCACCTTCGTAAGCATCAGTCGCTTTGGCGCTGAGAGTGTGAGCGCCGCGGTGCACGTTTGCATTGTATTGTCCGTAGTAATCACGCCAAGCGTTGAGCACAGCTAAGGGTTTTTGAGAAGTAGCTGCATTGTCTAAATAAACTAGCGGTTTACCGTTAACTTTTTCATTCAAAATTGGGAAGTCACCGCGAACTTTTGATGCGAGGGTTTTTTCTTGAATAAGTGTCATATTTTTTGAAGCTAATGATTTGTCGTTGGGTGGGGGCGGGTTTACGAAATTGTTTGTTTTAGTCGTTGGGTGGGGGCGGGTTTACGAAATTGTTTGTTTTAGGCAATTATTATTCGTGAAACCCGCCCCTACAGTTTGTTAAAAATGGTGCAAGATATGGTATGAACACAGCACTGCTGTGTCCTCATTTGTATGAGTTATCCTTGGACGGCAACGCAGGTAGAAAGCATTTTCGCCACCCCAAGAATCGGTAATTGATTGAGCATTTCCGCCGCAAAAGCATCAATTAGCAAATAGCGACTTCTTTCTAAATCCAAACCGCGACTTTGCAAGTAGAAAAGTTCATCATCTTCTAATTGACTGACAGTTGCACCGTGGGAACATTTAACGTTGTCGGCGACAATTTCTAACTGCGGTTTGGTATCTACGCGAGCTCTCGGCGACAGCAACAAATTCCGGCTTAATTGTCCGGCATCTGTCAATTGTGCGGCTTTGCGAACGAAAACTTTGCCGTTAAATACAGCGCGAGCTTTGTTGCCGACAATGCACTTGTGCAATTGGCGACTTGTACCGTGAGGGTGATTAAAATCGATTAAACTGTGAGTGTCCGACAACTGTTCCCCAAAGGCTACGCTTAAGCCGTTTAAAGTTGTTTCAGTGGCTTCGCCGCGCTGAAATACTTCTAAATTGTGCCGCGATATTTTGCCTCCCAAGCTGATAGCATGGCAAGTGTAACGGCTATTACGAGATTGTTCGATCGCACTTTTGCCGATATGAACAACCTCCCCACCTTCCCGCTGAAGGCGAACGTGATTCACAGTGGCGTTTTCGCCGACAACCACATCCGTTACAGCATTCGTAAATGCAGCGACATTACCGATAGTTGCGTAATCTTCAACCAGCGTGACATTGCTTCCAGGCTCAGCTATGACCAAGCAGTGCGGCTGGGACATCGTGGGAGATGCACCGGGCGCTGTCAGGAACAGCAAGTGAATCGGAAGGTCGATCGACATATTAGCCGGCACGAACACTACCGCAGAATCGGCCAAACCCGCAGTATTCAGCGCCGTAAACACCTCGGTTTGCTGTCTGTGCTTGCTCAAAACATCCCTGATGCGCCCTTGATATTTTTCGGGTACATTGGATAGATTACCTGCGTAAAAGTCGATCGGCAAAACCAAGGACTCCACCGTTGACAAATCCGGCGCATAAAAACCGTTGATAAATACCAATCTTAATGGTAAATCATCCCGATTTTTCACTGGCATAATGATATCAGCCAGCTTAACTTTTGACTGATTGCTCTGCGGTATATGAAAAGGAATTTGCAACACCGACGACAAATCAGTAAAGCGCCATTCTTCATCCCTCACCGTCGGAAAACTTGAAGAAAGCACGTATTCAGTCGCCGCATCCCGCAAATCCTGCAACCAATAAGCCGCACTTTTGCTATTAACAGCCTCCAACTTGCCGCACTGATTCACCAAATCAGTCAAAAACATTTCCCTACTAGCAACTTGCGTATTCATCATCGCGCGCCTACTCCTGCTGCTTCCTCTTCCACAACCCAGTCATAACCGCGCTCTTCCAATTCCAGCGCCAACTCTTTCGGGCCAGTCAAGATAATTCTGCCCGCTTCCATGACGTGAATAAAATCAGGAATAATGTAATTCAGCAACCGCTGATAGTGAGTAATCACCAACATCGAATTTTCAGCAGTTGACAACTGATTCACACCGCCGGCGACAATCTTGAGAGCATCGATATCCAAACCCGAATCAGTCTCATCTAAAATAGCTAATTTCGGTTCCAACAACGCCATTTGCAAAATTTCATTCCGCTTTTTCTCGCCGCCGGAAAAGCCCTCATTAACGCTGCGGCCTAAAAAAGAATCATTCATCTTGACAATATCCAGCTTGTCCTCGATTAAATCTTGGAAATCAAAAGCATCCAATTCTTCCAATCCGCGATGTTTGCGGTGAGAATTGTAAGCCACGCGCAAGAAATCCAGATTGCTAACGCCGGGAATTTCTAAAGGATATTGGAACGCTAGGAAGACGCCAGCCAATGAACGTTCTTCCGGCGGTAATTCCAGCAAATTTTGACCCAAAAAAGTAACTTCTCCGCCCGTTACCGTATAAGCAGGATGGCCTGCTAATATTTTGGATAAAGTGCTTTTTCCCGAACCGTTCGGGCCCATAATCGCGTGAATTTCACCTGATTTAATTTCCAGATTCAAACCCTTCAGGATTTGGGTATCTTCCACATTCGCAGTTAAATCGCGGACGGATAGCACTACTTGACTATTTTCTACAATCATCTATTTTTGTCCTTTTCCTCAATGCACTTTACAGTTTTTTTTCTCGTTCCTAGGCTCTGGCTATTGCTGACCACTTAAAGTTAAACCTACCGTCTCTCTTGTTTGTATCGAAGTCTAGATCCCCCCTAACCCCCCTTAATAAGGGGGGGACAAGAGTGTTCTTAAAGTCCCCCTTAATAAGGAAGGGGGGACACAAGAAGTATTCTCAAAGTCCCCCTTATTAAGGGGGATTTAGGGGGATCTAGACTCGAATAAAAGCGACATTTATTATGGGTTGCAATATTAAGTTGTCACCGATGGACTCGGCCTGGAAGGGTTTCTTGCCCGCGAAAATTATCCGACACTTCCTTCCAGCTTCAGACTCAACAGCTTATCAGCTTCCGCCGCAAATTCCATCGGTAACTGATTGAAAACATCTTTACAGAAACCACTAATCATCATCGAAATAGCATTTTCTGCGGAAATTCCCCGCTGTGCGAAGAAGAACAATTGCTCTTCTCCAATTTTAGAAGTAGAAGCTTCGTGTTCGACTTTAGCCGTGTGGTTCTGCACTTGAATATAAGGGAAAGTATTCGCTTGAGCGTTATCGCCAATCAGCATGGAATCGCACTGAGAGTAATTGCGAGAGCCTTTAGCATTCGGCCCCATTTTCACTAAGCCGCGATAGCTGTTGGATGAATTTCCAGCAGAAATTCCCTTAGAAATAATCGTGCTGCGAGTATTTTTACCAACGTGAATCATTTTGGTGCCGGTATCAGCTTGCTGCTTGTTATTTGTCAGCGCTACCGAGTAGAATTCGCCCACCGAGTTGTCGCCGACTAACACGCAACTGGGGTATTTCCAAGTAATGGCGGAACCGGTTTCTACTTGTGTCCAAGAAATCTTAGAATTAACTCCCTGACACAAACCGCGTTTCGTCACGAAGTTATAAATGCCGCCTTTGCCGTTGGCGTCGCCAGCGTACCAGTTTTGCACTGTGGAGTATTTAATATCGGCATTGTCCATTGTTACCAATTCCACGACGGCGGCGTGCAGTTGATTGGTGTCAAACATCGGCGCGGTGCAGCCTTCTAGGTAAGAAACAGAACTGTTTTCTTCTGCAACAATTAGGGTGCGCTCGAACTGGCCGGAATCTCCGTTGTTGATGCGGAAATAAGTGGACAATTCCATTGGGCATTTGACGCCTTTGGGAATGTAAACAAATGAACCGTCGCTGAATACGGCGGAGTTGAGGGCTGCGAAAAAGTTGTCGCCGACTGGTACGACGCTGCCGAGATATTTTTCTATTAATTCGGGATAATCTTTGACGGCTTCTGAAATGGAACAGAAAATAACACCATCTTTGGCTAACTTTTCTCTAAAGGTTGTCGCAATTGAAACGCTGTCAAAAACGGCGTCAACGGCGACATTTCCGAGCCGCCTTTGTTCGGAGAGGGGAATGCCGAGTTTCTCGAAGGTTTCTAGGAGTGTCGGGTCAACTTCGTCCAAACTGTTGAGCTTTTTGGGCTTTTGTTTTGGGGCGGAATAGTAGATAATTTTTTGGTAGTCGATCGCGGGATAGTTGACGTGGGGCCAGGTGGGTTCGGTCATTGTCAGCCACTTCCGGTATGCTTTGAGGCGGAATTGCAGCATGAATTCCGGTTCGTTTTTCTTGGCGGAAATCAGGCGGACTACATCTTCGCTCAAGCCGCGGGGGATGGTGTCTGACTCGATGTCGGTGACGAAACCGTATTTGTAGGGCTGGTTGACTAAGGTTTTGACTGTGGTAGAACTCATTATTTTGCGTGTTCAGTGTTCTAGATAATGCTCTCTGGATGGCAGACGGGGCAATGCCTGTCTGGGCTTGAGCGAGTTCTGCTGGACTGCTCTGGGAAGTTAAACAACAATTTTGTTGCTTTACTATATTTTAAGCTACATTAACAATAGTGATATTGTCAAAGTCAAATTAATAATTTTTTGTGAAGATGATGGAGACTACTCAGCAGACTTCCACGAAACAAGACATCCTGCAATATTTGCTCAAGGGGGGGCAGGGGACGGCTCTTGAGTTGGCGGAGTCTTTGGATATCAGCCCGCAAGCAATTCGCCGTCACTTGAAGGATTTGGAAGCGGAGGGGCTGATTCAGTATCAGTCGGTTCAGGCTGGGATGGGGCGGCCGCAGCACATTTATGAGCTTACCAGTCTGGGGCGCGATCGATTCCCCAATCGTTACGGTGATTTTGCAGTCTCTTTCTTGGATACTTTGGCGGAAACGGTCGGCCGCGAGCAAGTAATTACTATCCTGCGAAAACAGTGGCAGCGGAAGGCTACGGACTACCGGCGGTTAGTGGGTACGGGTTCGCTGCAAGAACGGGTGACTAAGTTGGTGGATCTTCGCAGGGCTGAGGGTTACATGGCTGAGTGTTATCCTGTAGAATCTGTAGAGGTTGGGATGTGCGATCGCGCTGGTTTGGGTGATCGATTTGTGTTGATGGAACACAACTGCGCGATTTCTAATGTTGCTGAAACTTTTCCTAGTGTGTGTGGCAATGAGTTGGAAATGTTTGCAGCGGTTTTGCCGGATTGTATTGTGGAGCGGACTCACTGGATTATTAATGGGGAACACCGCTGCGGTTATTTGATTGCAAAGAAGAAGGAAGAAGTTCGGCAACGGATTATGTAACGGATGTCACGGATGTCACGGATGAAAGTTCGGCCACGGATGAGTGTAACGGATGTTACGGATGTCAGGGATTACCAATTACCGATTACCGATTAGCAATTACCAATTTTTAATATATGGAACCGCTAGCAGATTTTTTAAAGCCGGAAGAGTGTGCCGAAGTTGATATGGCCCTGCTGTCGTCGAAGGAAAAGTTTTCGGCGCGGGTGGCAATTTATGCTTTGAGGGTGCTGAAGCAAATTTCTGGGGAGACTGGTTTGCCGGTGGCTGAGGTGACTAATGGGCAGGTGATGGATTGGATTAAAAATGATGAGAGTATTAAAGGGTCGATCGAACTTGATGCGAGTTTTGAAAACTTTTTTACGAATTTGGTGGTTGCGTCTTTGCGGCCTTTGAGGCAAATTGCGACAGAATCTGAAAGCGCGATCGAACAATTAACAGTTAAGCAGGTTGTGGCGTGGTTTGTGAAGGACGGGAAGATTCGCAGAGACCAGGGAACCGAGGCGGCTTTTTTGGACTTGTGAGTTAAAGGTCGATCGACTCATCTGGCAAATAATACGTCAAACTCGGCGATTGGGGGCTGTTTCGGGCGATCGAAAAAAAGTTTTGACAAAGGGGTTGACAGACAAAGGAAAACTTGATAAGGTAATTAAGTCGAGCGAAAGAGATGCAGCGCATCAAGCTTAACGCAGACACAGGATTAAAAGTTTTCAAAGCTTTCCTGGTGCTTATGATGTAATGGAACCACTCCGATCCATCCCGAACTCGGTTGTTAAACG